>JAOZST010000022.1:0-18235 GCA_029939535.1 Desulfobacteraceae bacterium
TATCAAATCAGGACCCTTGAAAAACAAATCAGGGTCTGATAGGTTGAGCCGTCAGTTTTAAAGAAGATTATTAATTTGGAGACCTGCCAATGTCCCGGGCACCCGCAAAAATAAGATCATTTTCTGTTCTGAACATCGACTCAGTTGCAGGCTTAATTGCAAGCCTCCAGAAAAAATCAGGGGAGATTCCCTGGCATATTGATGGGAAAACCGATCCCTGGGACCTGGTTGAATCCATCATGGGACTTACCATAGGTGGTTTTTACAGGGAATCCCAATTGGGTTTTCAATGGCTGGCCGCCCACCAGAATTCCGATGGTTCCTGGTTCTCTTCCTATGTTAACGAAAAACCCCGGGACAGGACCTGTGAAACCCATATGGCCTGCTACATTGCCGTTGGTCTTTTCCATAATTATTTGGTCACCCGGGATCTTTCATTGCTTGAGTCCCATTGGATTACCATGGAAAAAGGAGTAGAATTTGCCCTGGGCCTTCAAACGGCAACAGGGGAAATTTATTGGGCAAAAAGCCCGGAGGGGAAAACAGATCCCATGTCTCTGCTGGCAGGATCCAGCTCTATTTTCATGAGTCTAAAATGTGCCCTGGCCATTGCCGCTATTCTTGGGAAAGAGAAAAAAAATTGGGAGTTAGCCTTTCAAAATCTGGAAACTTCCATCAAGGATAATATTCACACATATAATGTGAGCAAGTCCAGATTTTCCATGTATTGGTTTTATCCAGTTCTTTGCGGAGCCATCCAGGGAGACAAGGCCCTGGCCAGAATGGACAAGTACTGGAGTAAGTATATCATTGAAGGACAGGGGGCAAGATGTGTGTCTGATCAGCCCTGGATAACCATCGCAGAAACATCGGAACTGGTGCTTGCCTTGAATGCCATGGGAAATAAACAAAAAGCCAGGATCGTATTTTCCTGGATTCAGGACCGTGTCTATGGAGATAAAACATTCTGGTGCGGTTATACCTATCCTGACATGGTGATCTGGCCCGAGGAAAAAATTTCATGGACCAATGCCGTGGCCCTCATGGCCGCAGACTCCCTGTATCATATTACCCCGGCATCCTCCATGTTTGATCATTCTGCCTGGCAGGGACATTTATACCTGGAATTATAATATTGATAAAAGACAATAGGCCCTATTATATTAAGAAAGCCTGGTACAGGCTCCAGAATTTATATGTCCGCCATCACTTCGTCCCCCAACTGGAGTCCCTGGGTCCCAACTCCTTTATCGTCAAACCCTGGCATATTGAGTTGTTTGGCAGCCCAATACGAATCGGCAGCCATATTACTCTTTTGGGGTGTTCAGATAAAAAAACAAGGCTGACTGTGTGGTCAGGCAACCCGGATATTAACGGCATTACCATTGGGGACCATGTGTTGGTTTCTCCCGGAGTACGCATCTCTGCCGCCAATAGCATCAGGATTTCCGATTCATGCATGCTGGCCAGTCATGCCTATATTACAGATTCAGACTGGCATGGTATCTATGACAGATCCCTTCCACCCAAAGGGGTTAGCAGGGTTGTGCTTGAGGAAAATGTATGGGTCGGGGACAGTGCCATTGTGTGTAAGGGAGTCACCATTGGAAAGAACAGTATCATTGGTGCAGGCGCAGTGGTTACCTCTGATATCCCTGCCAATGTGATTGCTGCTGGTAATCCTGCAAAAGTGATTCGTGATCTGGACCCTGAAAGGGAGATCATAACCCGCAAAGACCGCTACTCAGATACAGAGAAAATGACCCAGATGCTGGAATCATCTGAAAAAAAGTTCCTGCACGGCAATACTTTTTGGGGGTGGATCAGAGCCAGTTTGTTTCCTGAAAAGAAAAAATAATTTGCTTTTTAATCCAAATGGTATAGGAATTTGCATTTAGCCGTTAGCTGAAAGCCGCGCGATAGCGCACTAATTCAAGCCAGGTGTTCCAGTGATGTGGAAAGCTGTGCAAGGCAGAGATTGATGTTTTCAACATCAAAGGATTGGGTATGCTGGAATAATTCCCTGCCAAATGCTTCAAACTCCATGATCTGGAAGTCGCTGCCCATTTTTATGATTGTTTTTGCCAGTTCCTGGATATCATTTATTTTCATTCCTTCCTGTAGCTCCGGCAAAAGGGGCAGGATACTATTCTGTAAACTGGTTTTAACTTCATAGTTACTGTTGATATGCTCCATTGTTTTGTTTAGCAGGTAATGACCGGATTCTTGATCATCCCATACAAGTGTTTTCTCTTTGGGAGATTCATTTTTCTCCATAAAGTCTTCTAGTACCCTGCCGGGTTCTTTTTTGCTGATCTCAATATCAGGCAGAAAAATTTCAAAGAGGGTCCCTTTTTCAAGTGCGCTGGTCACAAAGATGCTTCCTTTCATGAGTTTTACCAGGCTCTTACAAATTGAAAGCCCAAGACCTGTGCCGCCGAATTTCCGGCTTGTGCCTGAGGATTCCTGCTGAAAGGATTCAAAAATGATATCTGTTTTATCCTGTGGAATACCTATACCGGTGTCTTCTACCTGGATGACAAGGTCAATAAAACCCTCAGTATGGTAAAGTGGTGTTTTGGTTTTTGCAGTCAGCCGGATTTCTCCTGCAGGGGTAAATTTTATTGCATTGTCAATGAGATTTGTTAATACCTGGCGAAATCTCATATCGTCCAAAAAGAGAAATTCTGGAATCTTGTTGTCAATTTCATATATAAACTCCAGGGATTTTTCTTTTATCCTGGCCTTAAACATGCGATGGGTTTCGTCAAAGAGAACTTCCAATGAAACAGGAACCTTATGGATTGTAAGCTTTCCTGCCTCCATTTTTGACAGATCAAGAATGTCATTGATCAGCTTCAGCAGATTTTTTCCGGATGTGGTAATGGCCTTGATATAACTGGACTGCTGCTTTTCCGTTGTCATCTTGGATAAAAGCTCACTAAATCCCAGGACAGAATTTAGCGGAGTTTTGATTTCATGGGTGACATTGGCCAGAAATTCACCTTTGGCCTGGTTTGCCTTTTTCAATTCTTTCTCTTTTTGTTTCCGTATCAAGATCTCCTTGTTCAGGGTTCTGTTCAAATTGAGAAGCTCCCTTGTCCTTATTTCTACCCTGGTTTCAAGCTCCTGGTGGGATTCCTTAAGAGCATTTTCAGCAAGTTTTCTTTTGCTGATATCACGGGAGTTGATTACCATACCGTTGATGGCGGGATGTTTCAGAAGATTTCGACTTATGGATTCCATTGTACACCAATATCCCTCCTTATGCCTGGAACGGTGTTCAAAGAATCGCGCTTTAACAAGGGATTGAGTTCTGAGAGTATATTGTTTTAAAGTTGCCTCTTTGTCTTCCGGATGAATGAGATCAAAGTAATTGGTTCCCACCAGCTCTTTGGGAGAATATCCCAGTACCCTTTGTGTGGAGGGGCTGGCATAGATGAAATTTGCATGGGCATCCGAAATCCATATCAGATCATTGGCATTTTCAATGAGGGCGCGAAAGTGTTCTTCACTGTACCGCAGGGCTGTAAGTGTTTTTTGCAGGCGCAAAGCCATATTATTAAATTCTTTTGCCAAATTACCTACTTCATCATTGGTATGTACTGCTATCCTGGTTTCCAGATTTCCTTTTCCAATCTTTTCAGCTCCCTGTACCAGTTCATGAAGAGGGCGTATCAATCGTCGAGTAAAAAACATCAGAGCCAGGGAAATTATAACCGAGGCAAGAATACCAAGGGAATATAGCAAGGGCTTCATACGTTCGGTTACCCCGTATACCTCTTCCATGGGGTCTACAGCCAGGATAAACCATTCCCACTCTTTAAAATATCCAAATCGGGCAAGGCTTGGCTTTTCATCCATATGCAGCACCAGTCGTTCTTTTCCTGAATTCATATCATTGAACCATTTTTCCGAATAAACATTTTTGCCGATCATTTCCTTGGAAGGATGAAATATAATAATGCCGTTTATGTCCACAGCAAAAATATATCCCTGCTCCCCAACTCCAATGCCGGCGCTTTGGGCTGCTGCATCCAGTTTTGCCTTTGCAATGCTTGCGGGGATTTTTTCCAGTCCATATTCCTGGAGCATCTTATTCTGGTTCCTGGCAAAGTCCATGGCCTCGAACAATCGGGTGTCCAGCCAGGTTTCACCAAGCTCAACCAGGGCTTTTTTTGAAAAATAATAGGTGGTCCCAACTGTTGTGAAAAGGAAGAAAACCACCAAAGGCAATGTTGTCAGCAGTATTTTTGAAGAAATTTTCATGAAAAATATTATACATGAATAATGATTAAATGCAAAATTATAGGCCTGATGGTTTGTCAAAGCATGGATTTGTGGTTACATTAATTTTATAAAAGGAAACTATGAACAGTCCAGAGAGCTTGTTTTGAATCAATGAATTAGAATCCAGGGAAATGAGCAGATTCCCCAGGGAGTTTCACAATGGAAGAACAGACAATAATCCTGCCGGTCACCGGTATGAGCTGTGCCAATTGCGCGGCCAATATAGAAAGAACTCTGAACCAGGACACTCCAGGGGTGATAAAGGCCAATGTCAATTTTGCATCGGAGCGTTTATCTGTTTCCTTTCGGCCGTCTGCTATTACCATGGAAGAAATTGTATCCCGGATTAAGGATCTGGGGTTTAATTTGATCCTGGCAGAGAAAGGAATGGATGAGGTAGATGTGGAAGAAATCGCAAGGAACAGGGAGATCCATGATCAGACAAAAAAATTTATTGTTGGAGCATGTTTTGCCCTGCCTCTGTTTTTATTGAGCATGGCCAGGGATTTCAGCCTGGTTGGAGCCTGGAGCCATGGCGCATGGGTAAACTGGTTCTTTTTTTTCCTTGCCACTCCAGTACAGTTTTATACAGGATGGGATTATTATACAGGTGCCTGTAAAAATTTGAAAAACAAAACTGCCAACATGGATGTGCTCATTGCTCTGGGATCATCCGTGGCCTATGTTTATTCCCTGGCCATTTTATTGTTTTCAGGCCTTGGCCACCATGTGTATTTTGAAACATCTGCCGTGATCATAACTTTGATAAAATTTGGCAAGTTATTGGAGGCCCGGACCAAGGGAAAGACTGGCGGGGCCATTAAAAAGCTCATGGGACTGGTGCCCAAAACTGCCACAAAACTTGTTAATGGCTCTGAGACACAGGTCCCCATTACCAGTGTCAGCACAGGGGATATAATACTGATCCGCCCTGGAGAAAGGATCCCGGTGGATGGGGTGGTAACAAAAGGCAGGTCAGCCGTGGATGAATCCATGCTCAGCGGTGAGCCCATTCCAGTGGATAAAAAAACAGGGGATATGGTGACTGGGGGCACGGTGAACAAGGATGGTCTTTTACAGTTTGAGACCACCCGGGTAGGTAAAGACACGGCCCTGGCTCAGATTATACGAATGGTCCAGGAAGCCCAGGGCAGTAAAGCCCCGATCCAGGCCCTGGCAGATCAAGTGGCAGCAGTTTTTGTGCCGGCAGTTATATTGATAGCTTTGATTACATTTGGTATCTGGTGGGGGGTAACCAATGAGTTTGTCCCATCCATGATTCGCATGGTTGCAGTTTTGGTTATTGCCTGCCCCTGTGCCCTTGGCCTTGCAACCCCTACGGCCATCATGGCCGGAACCGGCAAAGGTGCTGAGAACGGTATCCTGTTCAAGCGCAGCCAGGCACTTGAGCTGGCGGCAAAACTGAACACCATTGTGCTGGATAAAACCGGCACTATCACAATTGGCAGACCCACGGTTGTGGACCTGGTGCCTGATGAAACCAGCGGATTAACAGAAAATGATCTGCTGGTTTTGGCAGCTTCCCTGGAAAAAGGATCTGAACATCCCATTGGAAAGTCCATTGTAGCCTATGCCCTGGAAAAAGGTGCTGTGTTGAGTGATCCTGAAGATTTTAAAGCCCACAGCGGATTCGGTGTTGAGGGGAAGGTCCAGGGAATGGAACTGAGGCTGGGCAAGCCAGGATGGTTTGCTGATTTGCTTCTTGAAAATATTTTCCAGCAGATTCTAAAATTGCAGGATCAGGGCAAAACCGTTATGGTGCTGTCCGGAGAACAAGGCGTGCTTGGTATTTTGTCTGTATCAGATGTGCTGAAACCAGATTCAAAACAGGCCATTTCTTCTCTCCGTGAAGAGGGCCTCAAGGTTGTCATGCTCACGGGAGATAATCTTGCCACTGCCAAGGCAATTGGAGAGGAAGTGGGGGTGGATGATATTGAAGCAGATGTCAGGCCGGAAGAAAAATCCGGCAAGATCCAGGAGCTTCAGACCCATAACTCCCTGATCGGCATGGTGGGAGACGGGATTAATGATGCACCTGCCCTAGCCCGGGCTGATATAGGGTTTGCCATTGGCACGGGAACGGATGTGGCCATTGAAACCGGGGATGTCATCCTTTCCAGCGGCAGACTAACGGGTATCCCTTTAGCTATCCATATCAGCCGGCGAACTATTAATACCATACGCCAGAATCTCTTTCTGGCATTTGTTTATAATATTGTTTTAATTCCTGTGGCTGCCGGAGTCCTTGCACCCTTTGACATGTTCCCGGATTTTCTGCGCCAGCTGCATCCCATCCTGGCCGCCCTTGCAATGGCAGTATCCAGCATATCTGTTGTGACCAATAGTCTCAGGCTTTACAGGGCTGATTTCAGCCGGCCACCCAATAGTGATGTCTCTCCATAGAATTTTTTTTACAAAGGGGATGTCCCTCTGATATTACTTTAGTAATCAAAATTCATTAATAATTGCAGCCAGATAGCATTCATGATTGAATGATATCTAGGCCAGACCACTACTCTTTGTTTTCGGAAACAAGGCTATTTTTTTTTACTCAGGCCATGGAAACGAGTTTGCACACATTTTATTTGCCCTAGTGCCAGTTCTTGAGATCCGGGGTGCTGTCGGCAGAGGCAGCGTCAATCATAATGAGGATGTGGAAAAAATTATCAGAGCATTGACCTACGCTGGGTTGCTTGAACCTGACACACCAGCAAATGATTTCAATGCACTCTACCAGGCCATTGAAACCTATCAACGAAGGCTTGGCTCAAACAGCCCTGACGGTCGTGTAGATCCCAAGGGACGTACTATTCGCGCCCTACGCTTCGAGATCACTGATAAACTTGTTGTCTATCTTCACAAACACAGGCAGCATGGTGATGAATCCAATCCTGGTGATTATTCCTTAAGCAATTGTGTTGTTTTTAATGCGCCTGCTCAACCAGGTGTTTATACCATTGGGTACCAGAGGTTTCCTTTTATCACCGAGTACCCTTTAACAATTGATAAGGCTAATGAACTTAAGGGTAAACACGGGGAATATGTCAGGAAGATTTTACGATCAGAAAGATATCGCCGCTGGGATCAACTGGCAAACTTTAGGGTTACATCAGCCCAGGAGCCAAAGGCAATAAAAAGAAATCTTGCCACCTATTTGCGAATTAACGATAAATTTCCTGGAGTAGTGGGGAATATACGCCCGGGGAATTCAACAATACCTATTACATTCGGCTGGCACACAAAACCTGGTTTTGATGACACCGAATTCAGGTACCGTCTTTATCCGGATCAACCAAAGTTTTCAAACTGGAGCAACCGGAAGGCCATGGATTATTTTTTCATTGGCCGGGGCTCCCATTCCTTTGAAGTACAAACCCGCTATCCCGACGGAAGAGGGCAGTATATTGTTTTGCCTGTCGCAGATTATAGTTTTTTTCTTGAACAGCCTTTTATTTCAAAACCTGTTATTTATAAGGCAAGCGGGGATCTCATTGATGGGGATCTCATTGATAGTGTTGAAGAGATGCCGGATTTAAAAAATCTCTATGCCAGGAGCAAAGCCCTGCTCATTGGTATCAGCGAATTTGAGAAAATGAATTTATTACCCTATGTCAATAAAGATATTCAGAAAATGGAATGTATTCTCCAAAAGCACGGGTTTCAAATCACTACAATTTTAGGTAAAAAGACCAGGGATCAAGTCATCACGGCAATGGAGGATTTTCTTGCCGGCCTGGAATCCAATGACAGGGTTATTATTTATTTTTCCACCCATGGGTTCCAGGACAAAATCGTTAAGAGTAAAGCCTATATTGCGCCTTATAACTGTGATCCTGACAGGCCCGGTATAAATTGTATTGAACTGGGAGATTTAGAAAGGCGTATGGAAACAGCACTGGCTAAGTCAGTCAAACATCTTCTTGTGGTGCTTGATGCCTGTTCTTCCGGCCTTGGAGTCGTTGCCAAGAGCCAGGAATACAAAGAACTGACCATTGCCACTGAACCTGGTGCTCACATGATTACAGCAGGAATGGTTAACCAGCAAGCTGAAATGGACAATGTGGAACAGATCAGCACCTTTACCCGTTATTTGGCAGAGGGGCTTGATGGGGCAGCAGATTACACGGACGATCAGGTTGTATCCCTTACAGAATTGCTATTGTATGTCAGGTATGAGGTAGCCCGGAAAACCCATGGTACACAGACACCCATGATAGGTCGGCTGGACGGAAGCGGAGAGATGATATTTCAATTTCACATGATGCAGCTGTTGCCGATTCCATTGCAGCCAGAATGGCTGGAGCAATCACCAAAGCCTCGGCAGGGGAGGTAATTGAAAACTGGGGTATTTACCGTCTGAGTTACCAGGTTGAGTAATAAAAAACGTCTTGGATTTACAGGTTAGATTTTTTTTCAATACGATATTGAATCTGGATTTTGTTATTATTTTTCAGTTTAAGAGATGCCGGGTTCAAGACCAGAACAGCACTTGTTGTTCCGGATTCAGTGAGCTTGTCCAATGGTATCTGTTCTGTAAAAATTGTAGAAATATCTCTAAGTAACAGCCCCCCTCCAATTACCCCAATGGTTTTGGGGATTGGCTTTGCCTCTATCATGACCAGGCCCTTGGGCAATTTTCCTATCCAATAGGGCTGGATGGGCAGTTCTTTTTCAACAAGGGTATCCAGAGTGACATCAATTTCTGAGGGTTCAATTTTCTTTAATCTGATTCCCGGCGGAAGTACTATGTTTTCCTTGGTGATGGACAGCTGATTACTGCCCACAGCAGACTGGGACAGGTTAAGCTTAACATTGATTTGTTCAGGTTTGAGGGCATTGATTAAGGGCCTTGCACCGCTGATCAAAAGCGTAACATTGGAAGAGGAAGTTGATATGATTTCCATTTTTTGATCCGGGTTTATAAATTCCACAGGCACCTTGTGTGAAGCAAGGGTTTCCATTCCTTTTGAAAAACTGAGCCAAATCCCTGTAATACAGAAAAGACTGATCAAGGCAACAATGGCTAACTCCTTTGTCTGGCGCCTGAGCCCTTTATCGCCAGTATCATTTCCAGCATGTTCCTGAAGCAATTTTTCAAGGGCGGAACGGTTATGGATATTATATATTTTGTTTTTTTTGAATATTGTTATTTTCCCTCTTTCTTCTGAAACAACAATAACCAGAGCATCTGTAAGTTCGCTAACTCCGGATGCTGCCCTGTGACGGGTACCGAAAAAAGAAGGCAGATCCTCTCTTTTGGATAGGGGAAGGATCACACCTGCGCTGGTGATCAGGTCTCCCTGTATGATACTGGCCCCGTCGTGTACTGGATTATCAGGCCAGAAAATACTTACAAGCATTTCTCTGGACAGCTTGCCCATTACAGAAATTCCTCCTTGAACAATATTGTCCATACCCTGTTTCAGGGGCAGTACGATCAAAGCCCCGATTTTTTTTTGGGCCAGCTCCTGGACACTTTCAACAATAATATCCAAAGGAGTGTTGAATTGATGCCTGGGGATTCCCCATAAAAATGATTTCAGGTTTTTGGTCTGGATAATGCTGGAGATTTCATTTCTGAAAACAATTATTATAACAAAGGCTGCCACGGTAATAACACCCTGCATTGCCCAGTTGGTTATTATTAAGCCCAGGGAAACCGCTGCCTGGCTGACAGCCCATAAAGCACAAATGACCAGCAGTCCCCGGATAACGTTGGTTCCCCTGAAAAGTACATATAGTCGAAAGAAAATATAGGTGTTTAACAGGATATCCAGTGCATCCTGCCAGCGAAATCCGGAAAATAAATAAAAAAGTTGTTCCATGGTAAATCAGTCTACCATGCTGAATCGCAGGGTTTTCAGGAGGGTGTCGGCCGTATCCCTTATCTCCACCCGCCAGGGTCCCTTATCTGCCTCCCGGATCTGTATCCTGCTGAAGGAGGACCATTTTGGTGGAGAAAGGGTGAGCCGCATGGAAAATATCAACTTATCCTTTTTATACCAATTGTGAAAAATATAGGTTTTTTCAAGAACCGGATCAAAACTTGAAAAACAAAAAACCTCACCAAGGGATATTGAAAAGGCCACCGCAGGGTTAACCGGTTGAAAATTTTCAATGGCTTCACACATGACAGATTGAACCATGACCATTTTAGCCTTTGGCTGTTCTGAGCGAACATTTGCTACAGACAATACCAGGATGGTAAGAAAACCCACCCATACTTTGATTGATTTGCCGGAAAAGAACTCTTTCATGTATTCCACTATAGCGCATGCCCTGTTTTTTTCAAGACAAAAACCAGAAGAAACCAGGATGATTTTAAAAAGGTCAAACAAATTCATTTCACCATGGACCAGGAGGTGGTGGAGTAAGGCATGGTATTTATTTTGGTCATTTGATCAATATTCCCCTTGACACCTTTCCGGAGCAAGCTTATATTATAGTCAAATGACCAAAATATATTACACATTGACCTTTTAAAGAGGAAGATTCATGCCAAGACCCAAAAGACCCAGATATATTGTATCAAGGCCTGTCACAAGGGGATTCATCCCCGAGGGAACCCAGGAAACAGGCCAGGTGATCCTTTCTCTGGAAGAGTTTGAAGCCATCAGACTCATCGACTTTAAGGGCATGGATCAAAGTCAGGCTGCAACCATGATGAATGTATCAAGGCAAACTTTTGGAAGGATACTGAAAAGTGCCAGGTTCAATCTCTCCAAGGCCCTTGTAACAGGTCAACGGTTGACAGTAAAAGGCGGGTGCTATGAAATGTCAGGTCAAAGAGCTGGCAGAGGCCATGGACGTGGCAAAGGGCCGGGAGGTGGAAGAGGCAGAGGCCACGGAAAAGGCAACTGCAGTTACAGAAAGAACATCTAAATTGTTTACACAAAGGAGGTATAATTATGCCTGGATTTAACCAAAGAGGACCCATGAATGAAGGACCCATGACAGGAAGAAGACAGGGTGTGTGCGGAAGAGGAACCGATAGTGGCGCCCAGGGCGGTACATTTGATGCCATGGGATATGGCAGAGGCCGTGGAATGGGTAGAAGAGGAGGATCAGGCCCGGGCTGGGGAAGAGGCTATGGCCAGATGAACACGTCCTTCACCCCTCCAGCAACAGAGGAGAGTCTCAAAATGCGGGCACAAACCCTGGAAGCAGAGTTGGATGCCATTAAAAATGATCTGGCAAAATTGTCCAAATCATAAACCCTCACTTACATCATTGCACCTGCCGACCTGGCAGGTGCTTTTTTTTATTTTTTTGATTTAAATCAATTATCCTGCTGTGATTTTTTGGTAAATATTAGATTGGATATTGGAAAATTTTATTTACTTAAAAACAAGTGATTTTTTATGGATAACTCAAAGATATTTGACCAAAAATATGATAGGTGCATGTCACAGCTTAAAGAAATTGATTTCTCTGATAGAGCAGATATCCTTGGCGGGGGATACAAAAATAATTCTTTGAGTTTTGATTTCTTTAACCGCAGGCTTGTGGTTACTAAAGGAGGTATCAGTGATATCGATAACAAAGATGTTACTTTTGCCATAAAATTTTTATTGTGCCAGTATGTTTTATTATGCCCAGAACAATTGCCTGAAATTTCGAACAAATTAGTAACATTCAGGGAATTTAAAAATAGCGGGGCTTTATTTTCAAACTTTACATCCAATACAAATAAAATTATCGAAACTTCTTTTTCAGGAAATATTGAAAAACTTGAAAAACAATGCCTGAAACTTGGGGGTATCATAATGGGAACAAATTCATATGATATTTGTATAAGATTTAAAGCATTGCCCAGGATTCCCATCATCTTGAACTTTAACGACAGGGATGATCTCATGCCTGCAAAGGCAAGTTTTTTATATCATGGAGATGCTGAAAAATATCTTGACCTTGAATGCTTATCCATCACAAGTACCTACCTCACTGGTCAATTAATCAATTAGTATAATTCCAAGAGGTGCACCTGGTAATCTTTTCTTGTATCCTGCCCGGGTATGGTTATGTTATTGTAAATAATTAAATAGAAATTTGCATATAACTGTTAGCCATTAGGTTTTAGCCAACAGCTAATGCTAATAACAGATCGCGCCCTAGCGTGCTAAGCTCAATTTTGGGAGAGAAAAATGGCCAAAGACCTGGTGCTTGAAATATTTTCTGATTATGTCTGACCCTGGTGCTACTTCATTACCGGGAGTATTGAAAAATTACAGAAAACCTATGAAATTCAAATTAAATGGAGGGCTTTTCCCCTTCATCCAGAGACCCCTGAACAGGGGCTTTCCCTTGAAAAGTTGTTTGCAGAAAAGGGAATCCCTGCAGATGTTGACAAGATCATGACCCGCTTCAAAGCCACGGCTGCAAAATTTAATCTTCCCATGGGAGATCGGAAAATGACTTTTAACAGCAGGCTTGCCCAGGAATTAGGGCTCTGGGCAGAATCAAAGGGAAAGGGGCACGCCTTCCATGATGCTGCCTTTAAAGCTTATTTTGCGGATGGCCTTAACCTTGCCCGAAAAGAGGTGCTGCTGGAGATGGTCAACTTCCTTGGGCTTGATCCGGTTGAGGGGGAAGATGTTATTGATCAAAGGATTTTTAAGGCTGCTGTGGATGAAGACTGGGAATTGTCCAGGACAAAGGGAATCACCGCAGTTCCCACAATGATAATGGGGCTGGACAGGCTGGTGGGGGCCCAGACCCATGAAGTCCTGGAAAAGCTTGTGGTTAAATATGGGGGAAAGATTCAACCCCTGGAACAGGTCTGACTTTACTTTATGGGTACAAACATGGCTATCCAATTGAAAGATATCATTGATCTGGATTTTCTTTTAGATATAGATGAGAACAACCAGTCAAAAAATAATAGAGAAGAGATCGCTGCAAGGGACAGGGATATCTTCAACCACTTGGATCTTACCGGTATAGATCAAACTGGTATAAATCAAATTGAAATGGATGATAAATCCCTGATTTTTTCCTGGCTTGAATATCGAAAACTAGTGTATTTTCATGGGCCAGGTAAAGAAGAATCAGGTAAAAAAGAGTCAAACAAAAAAAAATCTAAAAGATTGCCGGGAACTGTATTCGCATCCCTATATCGATGTATGGTATATGTCATGCTGGCCGCGGGAGGGTTGTCCGGCATGTCCATGGCCTATTCTTTCCTTGCCTACCACGGGACCAGGCCCATTAATGTGGGTGTTTTTTTTATGGTTTTTATTTTACTCCCTGTGTTATTGCTTGCCCTGACTCTCCTGGTGCTGTTGGTTAGATTTATCAGGAAAAGGACAGGCATGGTTAATGGCCATAATTCCATGGTCCATATTCTGATTTCATTTTTCTTTTTCAGGGTTCTGCCAAGTATTATAAAAAAAGCAGGCAGGTTCATGGAGGAAAAGAAAATAGACAATATAGAATATGCGTCTTCCCTGATCCAGACAAAAAGCCGGGAATACAAAGCATTGTTTTTTTTTCCTTTTTTTATCATGTCGTCTTTGTTTTCTGCTGCATTTTCAGCTGGAGCCCTGGCCAGTGTATTGTTCCGGGTAGCTGTCAGCGACATGGCCTTTGGCTGGCAATCCACCCTTATGACCTCAAGTGCCCGTCTACATGGCGCAATATCCATGATTTCTCTGCCCTGGTCCTGGTTTGTGCCAACCTCCCTTGCCCAACCAAACCTTGAACAGATAGAAGGTTCCCGGATATTGTTAAAGGAAGGTATTGCCTCCCTTGCCACAACAGATCTTGTTTCCTGGTGGCCTTTTCTCTGTATGGGCATCCTGTTCTATGGGGTTCTTCCAAGGGTTGTTCTGATCATGGCCTTTGCCATGGCCCAGAAAAAAGCCCTGGATCAATTTGATTTTGAAAGGCCCCGGTTTAAAAGACTGGTGGTCAGGATGCGGTCCCCAGTCATGGATGTGGGGTTTAAGGAACAGCCAGTGAGCCAGGCCCGTCAAGGGAAAAATCCTCTGCCTGACCCCTTGTTGCAGGATGAGGCCTTAGCTGAAAAGGCTTTGGAAAAAGCTGCTCAATTCCCGGGAACCAGGGCTCTGGTCCTGGCATCAGGATCTGTCTACGGGGATGAAGCCCTTGGGATTGTCAACCAGTTTATCAACCATCAATTGTTTTTTGATGTGGGTTTAACTTCCTTTATTTTTTTTGATTATACCCAGGATAAAGAAACACTGGTGTCCCTTGCTGCAAAAGATCCTGCTGACCATATTATTGTTCTTCAGGAGGTCTGGCAGCCGCCTATCCGGGGATTGCTCCATTATTTTGTTCAATTAAAGACCAAGGTGTTTATAAATAAATCTCTGTGGATCATTTTGACCCAGACTCCAGGAGAGGAAAGTCTGGCCGTGGACAGAGAAGATATGAATTTTAAGGTTTGGAAAAAAGCAGTGCGCCAGCTTGGCAACCCGGATATCATGCTGGAAAGGCTGAGTAAATGACAGATTTAATTGATACAGGTCATATTCCGGAATTTGCCGTTCTGGGCCACCCCAACGAAGGAAAATCTTCTGTTGTATCCACCCTGACCGAGGATGATCAGATCCGGGTCAGCCAGGTGCCTGGTGAAACAAGGGTCTCAAGGACCTATACCGTTAAAATTGATGGGAAAAAAATAATCAGGTTTGTGGATACTCCAGGATTCCAGACCCCCAGGCAGACCCTTGCCTGGTTCAGGGAGTATATTGGTGATCAGGAAAAGATCCTGGATCAATTTATTGATACCTTTCAAAAAGACCCCTTTTTCGCGGATGAGTGCGAACTATTGGCTCCCGTTGCCAGGGGTGCTGGAATCATTTATGTGGTGAACGGGTCCAGGCCGGTGAGAGATGATGATATTGCGGAAATGGAAATTTTAAGGCTTACGGGCAGACCCCGAATGGCCATCATCAATTCCAAGACCAGGGAAAAGGATTATACCCGTGAATGGAAACAGGAGTTTCGTAAATATTTTAATTCCATCCGGGTTTTTAACTCCAATACAGCCAATTTCAAGGATCGTATTGGCATGCTTGAAAGCCTGAAATCCATTGACCAGGAGTGGGAAGACTCCATCTCAAAAGTGATACAGGCCTTTACTGACGAATGGCAAAAACGGAACCAGCTGGCCTCTGCCCATATCACCCATGCCCTGGAAAAAAGTCTGGGGTTTTTTGTATCGGAAAAACTTTCAGATCGTTCAGACCAGGCCCGGGTTCGGGAAAAATTAAATCAATCCTATCAAAAAAGTATCAGAAGGATTGAAAAGAAGATGTTTGGTCAGATTAGATCATTGTTTAAACACAATTTGTATGAATATCCCCTTCCCGAATATTCAATGCTACACCATGATTTATTTTCTAAAAAGACCTGGGAATTGCTGGGCCTGACCAAAAAGCAGCTGGCAGCTGCCGGAGCGGTTGTGGGCGGAACCATGGGTGTTGTGATAGATACTGCTGCGGCCGGTTTGACCTTTGGGGTGTTTACAGCCCTGGGAGGAGTTCTGGGCGCAGGGTCTGCCCTCATGGGCGGTAAAAAAATGGCCGGAAAATCCAGGTATGGTTTTACGCTTGGGGGTGACCGCCTCCAGGTGGGTCCCAATGAAAATCTGCAGTTTTTATATATCCTCATTGACAGGGCCCTGATCTATTATTCCCATATCATAAACAGGGCCCATGGCTGCAGGGACATGGGCCAGGGTGATAAAAATACCAGCCAGAAGATGGGAATATCCACGGGATTTTCCAGGGACCAGAGAAACGTGTGTGCCCGATTTTTCAAGTCAGCCAGGGGGAGATCCATCATCAGGGAAAAAAATGCCATACCTGAGTTTGAACTTCTGGTGGAATCTCTGCTGGATAAGATTGGTTAAAAAGAGATCTGATTTTTTCCATTGGAAAAAAGTCTTGTGCAGGAACAGCAAATTTGCATATATTAAAATCTTATTATTTTGAATCCATTGTATTTAAATTCAAAGGGAGTTGACCTGAAATGCTATCAAATCTTTTTCGTCCCATTCACATTGGAAATATGAATGTAAAGAACCGGCTTATGATGTCTGCCATGAGTATTAACTTTGGTGTGGATGACAATTGTCATGTCACAGACCAGCTCATTGAGTATTTTGTAGAGCGGGCCAAAGGTGGAGTGGGCATGATGCTGGTAGGGGGCGGCAGCGTTCATCCAGGTGGTCAGGAATTGCCTGACCTTCCCCAGATGTATGATGATTCCTGTATCCCTTTTCTAAAAAAGATGGTTAGCCGGGTAAAAGAATATGACACTAAATTCGGTGTCCAGTTACTGCATGGTGGCCGCCAGTCCTATCTTCCTGAAAAGGTTGCTCCTTCACCCATTCCTGCCCCGGCTGTTGTTAAGGGCGAGGTCAGGGCCCTTGAGGTCAGGGAAATCAAAGAACTGGTTGCCTGTTTTGCCGATTCTGCCTGGCGGTGCCGGGAAGCGGGATTTGATTTCATTGAAATTCACGGGGCCCACGGATATCTGATCAACCAGTTTATGGCTCCAAATTCTAATATAAGAACGGATGAATATGGCAGATCATTTGAGAACCGGACCCGTTTTTTATTTGAGATTATAGAAGCAATTCAGCAAAGAGCAGGAAAAGATTTTCCAGTGGGCATCCGCATCAATGGAAACGACTATATTGAAAACGGCTGGGAACTCAAGGACACGGTTCGCCTTGCCCCTTTGCTGGAAAAGACAGGTGTGGTCTATCTTCATATCTCCGGCGGAGTTTATGGGTCAACGGAATTGACCATCCCGTCCATGTACACACCCCATGGCTGTTTTGTCCACCTGGCCGATGCTGTAAAGAAAGTGGTGGATATCCCTGTTATCACCGTGGGCAGGATCAAAGATCCGAAACATGCTGAAAGGGTATTGGAAGAAGGCAAGGCTGACATGGTTTCCATGGGACGTTCTTTCCTGGCTGATCCCAATTATCCCCGCAAGGCCCAGAACGGTGATCTGGATCAGATCAGACCCTGTGTGGGATGCTGTCTTGGCTGTATCCATGCTGTTCTTGCCAAGGAGCCGGGCTCCTGCGTGGTCAACCCGGATGTGGGACGGGAATACAAACTCAGGGAAGAAAAAAAGCCGGCCCGGAAACTAAAAATTTTGGTGGTGGGAGCCGGGCCTGCAGGCATGGCCGCGGCCAGGATGTTTTCACTAAGGGGCCATGATACCCTGGTCTGCGAAAAGGAACCATCTTCGGGCGGGCTTCTGGCCCTTGCCTCAACCGCACCCGGCCGTGGAGAGCTGGATGATATTTTGAATTTTTTCAGGCAGGAAATAATCCGTCTGAATATTGAAATTCGCTATGATACCCCTTTATCCGCCAAACTCCTGGATGAAGTCGATCCTGACAAAGTGATTCTTGCCACAGGTTCCATGCCGGACATGCCCGTAATAAAGGGATTGTTCCAGACAGATATGGCATTGATCACAAATGTGGACCTGCTCAGGGGAAAGGAAAAAGCCGGGGAAAAGGTTGTGGTCCTTGGTGGCGGAATGACAGGTCTGATCACTGCAGATTTTCTGGCAGACCAGGGAAAAAAGGTTGTGGTCCTGAATCGGAAAAAGAGTTTTGCAGAAGAGATGTCCAGCAATGACCGGTATTATTTACGGGAACGCCTGAAAAAAGGAAAGGTCATGCTTTATAAAAATGTGGCTGTCCAGTCCTTTAGCGATGACGGGGCCGTGTTCAAGTCCAGTGGAGAGACCATTACCCTGGAAGGGTTTGACACTGTGGTTATTTCCGAAAAACAGCAATCCATAAGGGATGCTAAAAAGCTGGAAAAAAAAATCAGTGCCCAATTTCATTTTATCGGGGATGCCAAGTCCCCCCGGCATTTGATGTATTGTATCAGTGAGGCTGAGGAAATTGCCAGATCTGTATAGA
>JAOZST010000022.1:18335-31222 GCA_029939535.1 Desulfobacteraceae bacterium
TATTCAAAGATCAGGGCAGACTACTAGTTGATCTTAGAAATGAATTTTATAGCGAGCCACTTTTTCTTCATCAATGGTTACGCCTATGCCTGGCCCTTCGGGTATTTGGATCTCTCCGTTTTCAATATCCATTAGATTTTTTACAACATCGTCAACATAACACCAGGGACCTTCCATTTCTGCTGCCGACAGAATATTGGGTGTTGACGTATAAAAATGGGCCTGGGCTGCCGTGCCGGGAGTTGTTTCAAGACACCCGCCTAAAAAACAGGGAATTCCTTTTTCTTCGCAGGCATGGGCAATTTTCTGAGAACGGTAAATACCCCCGCACTTGGGCAGTTTAATATTAATAACATCAGCTGCAGCCGCAGTAATCGCCCTTTCAGCATCATGAACCGTATACACACTTTCATCTAGGGCAATGGGTGTTTCAAGGTGATTGGCCAGCATGGCAAGTCCTTCAAGATCCCAGTCAGGCAGGGGTTGTTCAATCCATTCCAAAGCAATTGGTTCCATTTTTTCAAGCACATTCAGGGCGGTTGTCCGGTCATATCCCTGGTTCGCATCAACCCTGAGTTTGATCTCATTCCCAAGGGCGTTTCTGACAATCTTCACCCGTTCCAGATCTTTGTCAGGATCCAATCCTATTTTAATTTTTATTGTATTAAATCCCTTTGCAGCCAACTTTTCGGCCATGGTGGCCGTCTGTTTAGGAGATCCGATCCCAACGGCCGCAGTGACCGGTATCGTTTTAACTTTTTTGCCCCCGGTTAAATTGTGGATAGAGGTTTCATTGGCCTGACCCACAAGGTCATAGGCTGCAAGGTCAATACCGCATTTGGCCATGAGATTAAAGGGGATGGCAAAATTCATTCTCTGGTGCAATAGTTCCATGTTCCGTGGGTCATAACCCTTGACTGCAGGGATGAGATAGGTTGTCAGTACATCATACAGGGATTTTTGATCATAGCCATATACGGAATTAAAGGTGGTACACTCGCCCCAGCCGATTCTACCACTGTCATCGACCATACGAACCAGAACGTGGTTGCTGTGGGTCAGTGTTCCCAAGGCAATGGTAAACGGATGGTTAAGGGGTATCTTGATGGGTATGGCCTGGGCTGTAACGATTTTCATTTAATACCTTTTATTATGTTTTATTTGATAAAACCCAGCATCCCGGGCACCCACATGGTAATCGCCGGGATATAGATCACCAGGGCCAGAACAAAAAATTCCGCCAGGATAAACGGCCAGAGCGCCCTGACCAGTTCACCCAGTTTCAACTCTCCCACGATCATGCCCATGAACAGACAGGCTCCCATGGGGGGTGTCATAAGGGCAATATTAAGATTAACACACATCATGATGCCAAAGTGGAGCGGATGGACCCCGAGATTGATGGCCAAAGGTGCCAGGATAGGGCCTAAAATAAGGAGGGCCGGACCAATATCCAAGAACATGCCCACCATGACCAGGAAAATATTGCACAGCAAAAGGATGATATATTTGTTATCGCTGATGGACATAAATATGTGGGCCACCATCTCCGGTATCTGCTCAATGGCCAGAAACCAGGCAAGTACTGTTGCAGCAGACAAGAGCATGGTAATAACCCCCATGGTTACAGCGCTTTTAAAAAAAATAGAATAAAGATCCTTAAATGTCAGGTTCCGATACACCACCAGTCCTACAAAAAGCGCAAACCCGACGGCAATGGCGGCAGCCTCTGTGGGCGTAAAAAATCCACCAAGAATACCGCCCAGAATAATAACCGGCATCATCAATGCCCACATGGCGCCTCTGGTTCTTTTTACGAGACGGGGAAAAGTGATTTTTTCCGGATTTGTAGGGTAATTACGTCGGCCTGCAATGATGCGTGTCAAAATCATCAATGCCACCCCGATCATGAGACCGGGAATAATTCCGGCTGCAAACAGGCCGGCTATGGAGACTTCCATAATGGATCCATACAGGACCATGATGATACTGGGTGGAATTATGGGGGCGATAATGGAAGAAGCCACGGTAACTGCCGTTGAAAAATCCCTTTCATACCCCTTTTGGGTCATGGCTGGGATGAAAATTCGTCCTAAAGCTGCCGTATCTGCCACTGCAGCACCGGAGATACCGCCAAAAATAATACTGGTAACAATATTTACCTGGGCCAGTCCGCCTTTTAAACGGCCAAAGAAAAGGTTTGCAAAATCCACAAGCCGACCCGTTAACCCCACTTTGTTCATGATATCTCCGGCCAGAAGAAAAAAGGGGAGTGCTAAAAAGGTAAAGCTGTCCATGGCTGAAAACATTCTCTGGGAAATCATGGAAAGAAAAATTGTATTATCCGTATATAAAAATCCGAATAAAGTGGTAAGGGCCACAACAATACCTACGGGAACGCCAATAATTGCAAGAAGGAAAAATAATGTCAGTATAATCCCGATCATGATCTCTCTCCCTTTGTAATCTTTTCTTTAAGTTCTGAGTCGGATACAAACTCGGAAAATATTTTTTTAACGACATTTAAAGTAAGTTGTACCAGGGTCAATGCGGCAGCAACAGGTACTGCTGCAAGTATCCATGCCATTGAAATCTGAAAGGTTGAAGCCATCATGATGTTGTTGACGGTCATACGGTACCCCTGCCACAACAGCACCACAAAAAAAACAGCCACAAGGATATCAACGATATAGTTCATTGATTTTACAACGATTAAAGGGGCAAAGCTGGCCAGGACTTCTACCTTGATGTGCTTGTCTTGGCGCAGTGCGATACTGACAGCAGTAAACCCCAGCCATACGAGCAGGTATCGGGCAACTTCTTCCGTCCACATGAAAGGGCTCTGCATAACATATCGGAAAAACACACCCAGGATTGCAACCAGGGTCATGGCAGCAAAGCAGAATACACACAAGGCGCCACAAATTTTTTCAATGGCCAGACCCGCTTTTTCTGCCGTATCAACAATCTGTTTTGCTCTGGAATATGGTTGCATATCCTGTTTTCCTATTTGGGTTTAAAACCAGGGTCCTGGAAAGCCTATGTGACCACTAAACTCTCCAGGACATCAATTGATATATGAAATGATCAGCGAAATTTTAAGGGGTTAATAGCCCAGCTTTTTTTCCGCATCAGCAACAGCCTTTAGCATATCATCCACCCATTTAGGTTCCATTTGTTTTTTTAACCATTCAAGACAAACAGGCCCGGCAAGTTTTTGAAGGGCAGCAACCTCTTTACCCGTAAGGGCGGTAACCTTCATGCCGTCCTTTGCCAGCTGCGTCAGAGATTCCTGTTCCCTTAAAAGTGCCATGCTTCTGGTTGACATCCGTCCCGCCTTGACGGCGTCCCTTAAAATACCCTTATCTGCGGTTGACAGGCCGTCATACCAGGTTTTGTTGCACAGCCACAGCTGATAGCCGAACTGGGAATTTGCAAGGGATATATACTTCTGGACTTCATACATTTTAAATACTGACACAACAAAGGCAGCATTTGTCTGACCATCTACCACGCCTGTCTGGAGTGAGGTATAGGTCTCGGGCCAGGGAATGGGGACTGCACTTGCACCAAGGGCTTTGAACATGGATGCCTGTAAAGATCCCATTGCCCTGAATTTAATATTTTTAAAATCTTCAGGTTTCCGGACGGGGCGTTTGTTGTTGGTAATGGCTAAAAAACCTGAATCAACAATGGCCAGGGCCTTAATGTTTGTTTTCTTAGTAAATGCATCCAGAAGTTTTTGCCCATAGGGGCCATCAACCACTTCCCATGCCACGGCATCATTTTTAAAAATATAGGGAGCCATCATAACCTGGGCTGGTGGAAATATACGCGACAACGTCACCATGGAGGCTGAGGTCATTTGGATAGCGTTACTCCTCAGCGCCTGGAGGATATCAGCCTCTTTGCCGAGTGTCCCGGAGGGAAAGATTTTTACCTTTAAACGCCCCCCACTGCCCTTTTCCATCAAGTGGGCAAAATTTACCACACCTGTGGTATAGGCTGCCTTATGTGGATTTGGTTTGCCAAGATAAGCAAAACTGATCGGTTTTTCCGCACCAAATGCAGATCCCCCAAAAATCAGGCCCATGGAAAAAAACAGCGATACACTTAAAAATACCAGGAACGTCATACTTTTTTTCATCATACCATCCTCCTTTTGTTAAAATAAATTTTTCACATTAAGCAACAGGGGTTTGAAAACCGCCTTAAACTCGCTTGCAAAAATATTACCCTGACGTTTCATAAAATATTACCCCTCATGATTTTTGTAACGTTAGGGATTACAATCGTCTATAAATCATGAATGTTAATGACATCTTTTTTTGTATTTCGTTCAATGATTTCAGCCAGGGTTTTAAAATGGGTAATCATTAACTGCCTGGCCTCCTGCTTTTGTCCATTCAGCATGAATTCATAAAATTTTTTATTATACTCAAGGTCACCTCTGGCATCTTCCAGGGTCATGGGAACCTTGGATAATACGTCCAGGAAAACCGCAACAAGGGCGCTCATAACTGCGCTGATCAAGCGGTTGTGGCAGGCGTTGGCAATCAGGCAGTGAAAATAAATGCCTTTGGCCTGATCTGGTTTCCCCTTGTTGATGGCCGCTTCAACCTCTTTAATATTTGTTCTCATTGCTTCCAGGTCTTTTTTTGTCCTTTGCTCTACTGCCATGGCAACCAGCTCAGGTTCCAGAATTTGCCTGAACTGGACCATCTCTTCCGGTGTCAATCCACCGAACTGATAAAAATTATTCATCACCTGCCCAATTTTATTGAAACCGGGCTGTGCTACAAAACTGCCGCCATAGATGCCCCTGCGTTTTTCGATTAAGCCCTCTGACGCCATTTCATGAAGTGCCTCGCGTATGGTAACTTTGCTAACTTTTAATTGTTCAACAAGCTGGGTTTCCGAAGGGAGTCTGTCACCAGGTTTAAATTCCCCTTTAAGAATCGCCTGCTTGAGCACCTCTTTAACCTGGTTTGACAACTTTTCTTTTCGAAAAAAAACATCTTGAAACGATTCATTCATGGTTTATCCTGTTGCAACTCTTGCAAAAAATCAAAAATCAATCTATTGTAATAACATTAGTTGTTTATAACATTAGTATTTTTTCAAAATCAAGAACAATTTTATAAAATCACCCTGAGGTTTCTGCTGGATATGAACACCGCTTTACCATATAAGAACCCTGTCCAGGCATTTTAAAACAATTACTATAAAAGGTGCGTGCCCATGAAAAAAGAATTGAATGTACTGAAAAAAAGAATATCTTCAACGATTGATGAATATTCTGCCAGACTTATTGAGATCAGTGAATTTATCCATAAAAATCCTGAGATGGGCTTTGAAGAATACAAATCCTCTCAAGTGTTGATCGAAGAACTTCAAAAAAATGATTTTATAGTTGAAAAAAACTCAGCCGGGTTAAAAACCGCTTTTAAGGCCGCTGCCAGAGGAAAAGCGGGTGGACCTGCCATTGCATTTCTGTCAGAGTATGATGCCCTTCCTGAAATCGGACATGGATGTGGGCACAATATCATTGGAACTGCTTCTTTAGGAGCCGGAATTGCCATAAAATCCATTATCAAAGAACTTAAGGGAATGGTTTGTGTTGTGGGGACTCCTGCGGAAGAGGGTGGTGGTGGGAAGATAAAAATGTTGGAAAAAGGTGTCTTTAAAGGAATTGATATTTCTTTGATGATGCATCCATTTAATAAGACATATGCTTTTCTTCCCTCTTTAGCTGTAAAGCCCATTGAGTTCATCTTCCATGGAAAAGCTGCACACGCAGCCGCCAGTCCTGAAGAAGGTATTAATGCCCTTGATGCAGTTGTCCAGACGTATAATTCAATAAATGCCCTTCGTCTGCAATTGCCGGGTGATGTTCGTATTCACGGCATTATCACGGACGGAGGGACGGCACCCAATATCATTGCAGCCAGAGCTGCTGTAAAATATGCCGTTCGCACAAAAAATCAGGATTATCTGGCTGAACTCCTTGATAAGGTAACAAATTGTGCAAGGGGAGCTGCTCTGGCAACGGGGGCAACACTTGAAATCCATGAAAGCCGGTTCGGATACGATGCCATTAAAAACAATATTCCCATTGAAAATGCCATTAGAGAAAATTTTAAGCTATTGTGCATAGATGAGACACCTCCCAGTATGGAAGCTTCCGGCATGGGCTCTCTGGACATGGGCAATATAAGCCAAGTCATGCCTGCAGCCCACCCATTTCTTGCAATTACGGATGAGTTCGTGCTTCACACCGATCAGTTCAGGGAAGCTGCAATTTCAAAAAGAGGGCATGAAATGATGCTTAAAGCTTCAAAACTTCTGGCATATACAGCAGTTGATCTATTTGTCGACAATGAATTGCTTGAAAAGACAAACCAGGATTTTAAAAAGAACATTTGCCCTGTTTAGGTTCATAAGTTAATTTTTTAAAATTTCTGCCAATACCATATGAGGCCGGCATGCTGTTCTGTATTTAAAAAATGCTGATGAAGGTAAGGGATCCATGTTCAGTTCATCCGGGGGAATAACCTCCTTTATAAAAAAGGGATGTTTTTTACTGCCTGTGGCCTGTTCAACAAGGGCTGCGGCCCGGGTTGCCTCCAGGTGGGTAATATAACCGGGTTCACCATCAGGACGTTTGATGCATGCAATTGGCAAAATAATCTTATATTCAGGTGATTTTTCAGCCAGTGAAAGACTGATGCAGAGTTCTTCCTTTCCAAGGGGAAAGCCCGAAATCATTTCATACATCTCTGCAGGGCCTCTGAGTTGGAAAATCAAACGATCCACAAGATTTTCTTTTATAATGATTTCAAGCAAAAGGGCATTGTGTCCATCTGTTTCCAATTGAATCAGAAGTCCATGGGTTTTGAGATAGCGCAATATTTCCAGAAAATTATCTCCCATGGATGTATCCTTTGCAGAAATATTCAATCCGCTTATCCATCCGTGACTTAAATCGCTTCTTTTAATAAATTCAGTTAATTTGTCTTCTGCCGTAAGAAAAGAAAGAATTTCACCAACCCCTTGTACTATTTTCTCTCCTGTAAAAAGAATTGGAAACTCTATACCCTCATCTCCTCTAAATATATCGGGCCGGTTCTTACGATAAAATACAGTAAAAACATCTTTGCCATCTGCTTTAATATTATGGTCCTCATAAACCATTCCGTGGTCATCCATATAGGATTTCACAATTTTGCACCGCATGCATCCTGTTGCACTGAAAATGGTAAAAGGCATATTCTATCTCCTGCTATTTATGCTTATGCTTTTTATTTTTTATCATCCGTATCAGATACCACGCACAAGGCAGACGATGTCTGAAAAGGGATTGTTCCCTCAATCGTAACCTCTGAGCGGGGTCCTTTTGGGCTGGCACCGGGCATCCGGAAACAAGTGACATCCACTGGCTTGATTGCAATTTCTTTTTCAGGTTCAACCTGGGGTATCCATTCATAGGGGAATCGGTAAGCCCGGTAAACCATATTCATATTAAAGTGCTTGCCCCAATAGGGACTGATATATTCCCAGACCAGTTCATGGTCGTTTGTCACTTCGATAATCCTGCCACCACTGCCTTCGGTAATAAGGGTATTCCCATTTGGTAACCGCTGGGCAGAACTGATAAAAGGGCTGTAAAAGCGGTTGCTGTCCGTGGGATGAACCAAGCCGGCTTCCTGGGGGGTATATTGCCATATAATTTTTAAGGCTATGGGGTCAAATTCCAGAACCCGGGAATAATCCCTTAATACATTTTTCGCCCCTGTGGGGCTTGCCGGATTGACTGCGCCATAACCTGCCCATCCACCATTGTCATAAACCAGGATATTCCCCTCGCCAGGCAGACCGCGGGGTATCATGTGGGCGTGGTGCTGGCCGATAATCCAGCCCAGATTTTTTTCCAATGTATAATCGTAATAGGGTCCGACTTTCCAGACAACCTCTCCGGTTTCTTTGCTGATGATAAAGATAATGTTTGTTTCCCTGCCGTCTGTAATAATATTATCGGGATGAAAACGACTATCCCCTGCATCATACCATTTATTCGGCCCGAGAATGGACATGGAATTAAGATGCATCCAGTCTCCCATACCCCCGCCGGAAGGCCGCATATTGGGATCACGGCATAAAATATTTTTTGCATCTTCATGGAATCCAAAGGAATCAAAATGTTCACTGCACACCCATTCCCATAAAATGTCCCCTTCCCAGGAGACTTCATAAATTGTATCGTCGAGCAGGGTTTTATCAGAAATTTGCGGGCAGACAAGGGTTTTATGACCTAAAATCAGGGTATTGCCCTGATCTGTTTTTGCCTCCATTTCAGGTACATAATAACCAACCGGGTTGCCTTCCCGCTGGTAGTCATGGTGTGCACGGGCCATCCATTGAGCCTTTTCTCCTGGATCTTCAATATATTCGTATTCATTGAATTTCCAGACCACATTCCCCTCCCAGTCGACCTGGACAAGGTCTCTATAGTCCTGCATTCCATATTTTGTGGATCTCTCTCCCGTATGACCTAGGACATAGCCGCCCTTCAGAATTTTATTGGGAAAGCCATGCAGGCCCTTCCACAACTTGGCTTCTCCGCCGTTCATATCAATGACAAGGGCGCCTAACTCCTTGGCCTGGAATACCGTATATCCATTAAAACATTTCTCAGGATGATACAGGGTTGTGCCTGTGGGATATATGCTTGGATAGGTCATAGCAATACCTTTCTTTTTTTGGTTTAAGCAGGTTGATGGTTTTTTTTGGTTTTTATAAATTTTATGATAAATGGAAAAATGATCAGCAGCCCTGTCATTATAGCCACTGCAAGAGGAATGGGCCTTGTGAAAAAAAGTAAAAAATTTCCTTCAAAAATACTTAAACTTTCCCTTAGTTTTTCTTCTAAAATTGATCCCAGAACGATTCCCACAATAAGGTTGACAACAGGCCAGCGCATTCGTAATAAAATATAGCCGACAACGCCGGCAACAAGTGCCACACACACATCAAAAATGCTTGTATTAACCGCATAAATACCAATGGTTGAGACGGCCATAATGACTATGGCAAGTATGGATGTTTTAATTTTAACGATCATTGCAAAAGGCCTGAGCCACAAGGCCAGCATCAGGAATGCAAAAACATTGATCAGCATCATTGAAAGATACAGTGTATTAATTAAAACTGGTTCTTTAATCAACAAAAGCGGACCCGGATAAATTCCGTTAATGGTAAATATTCCCATGAGAACTGCAGAAAGGGCATCCCCTGGAATTCCCAGGGTAAGCAGGGGAATCATGGCACCGGCAGGGACTGCATTATTCCCCGCTTCTGAAGCGAGACATCCTTCAGGTGTTCCTTTGCCGAATTCGTCGGGGTTTTCTGAACTTCGTTTTGCCTCTTCATATGAGAGAAAGGATGCCATTATGGATCCAAACCCCGGCAATAGACCAAGAATCGTACCAATGACCCCTGACTTGATTAATGTTTTCCAATATTTAAATGCAACAATCAGCTTAGTGAAATCAAGGGTTCGCCGGGTCAGGTGAATCTGGCCTGATTTTAATATTTTTCTTTCTACAAGCAACAGGGTCTGGCCAATGCCGAAAAGTCCAAGACATACCGGTACAATATTTAAACCGGTCTGCATGGAAAGAATACCAAAGCAATACCGTGAACTGATGGTGAGGCTGTCAATCCCCACCGTGGATAACCATAACCCTGAACAAAGAAGTAAAACGCCCCTGACCAGATGTTTGCGGCTGGACATGACCACCAGAACGACCCCTGCAAATCCTACTGCAAAATATTCAGGAGAACCGAATTTCGTTGCAGCAAGAGCAAGAAGTCTGGCAAGGAAAAAAAGCATAACAATACTGATCACTCCGCCACCAAAGGAACCTACAAGAGCTGCTGAAAGAGCGGTTTGAGCCTTTCCCTGCTGGGTCAGAGGGAATCCGTCAAAACTGGTAATCAAAGAGGATGGGACACCGGGTGTTCTCATTAAAATAGCCGGTACGGCTCCTCCGAAATATCCGCCACAATAGATGCCCAGCAAAAGGGACAACGCAATATCAGGTGCCAGTGAAAATGTGAAGGGAAGTATAACAACCATTCCGACCATGGGACCTATTCCCGGCATTATGCCAACCACAATTCCAATAAATGTTCCTGAAATAAGTGCCAGTATATTTGTAATGGAAAAAGCAGCTGCCAGCGCCTCGGGCATAAATTCAAACATAATCATTGCTCCATAAATAATTCAAACAGGTATGGGGTCGGAAACCAAACATCAAGCATGAATTTAAAAAGAAACCAAAGTACGAAAACCGTGACAAGCGGAAGTAGAAATGTAGTTTTTAATAATCTTAATCCCAGAAAATATAATGAAAAGGATGTAAAAATAAAAGTTGAAAGCTCAAGACCAATCCCCACAATTCCAAAAACAAATATGATGAGAAAAACAAAAATAACAATTGCTTTTCCAGGGACGCCTTCCTGATCAAGCGTATACTCTAGTTTATCTTTTCTAAAGAGTATTTTAATAATACTGGGAACAGAAAAAATAATCATAGTGCACAATATAATGACGGGGAAAATCAACGGCCCTTTATAAAAAGGTGCAGGATCTGTTGTATCCACAACCCAGCGACTGGCAATTAACATCAAGGCTGCAAATATGCCTATGAATGCTGTGCATACATCGTGCAGACTGCTTTTTTCATTTATCTCTGCCATGGCGGCTCCTGAGTAACAGAAAATTGTATACTGAAATTATATTCAGCAGGTAAACGAAGCGTAACTTTTACCTGCTGATTTTCACCATTAACCAAAGTTATTTAATAATTTTCAGTTCTTTCATGATCGCACCGAAATTGGCAAGTTCACTATCCATCTGCTGCCGTGCAACTTCGGGCGCTGTGGGGTGAGGAATAGAACCCACTTTTTTGATTTTATCCATGATATCTTTTGTCGCCATTACTTTAAAAAATACATCTTTCAGCCTTTCTACCTTAGCATCATCGGTTTGTGCAGGAACAAAGAGTCCAAACCATATGGAATATGCGTCACCAAAACCCTGTTCAGTTACCGTTGGAATATCCGGGAAATCAGGCAGGCGGTTCGGAAGCATGCAGGCAAGTATTTTCATTTTACCAGATTCAACATAATCTCTTAATCCCGTAATGGAAAAAGTAATAACATCGGCATCCTTGTTCATTACAAGAAGGGGAGACATTTTTTTATAAGCAGTCTCTTTCCATGTAAATCCGCCAATTTGAGCCACCTTCATCGCGATAAGTGTGGGGACGGCACCAAGACTGAAATGCGCGAGTTTTAAGTCATGGGTTTTACCATATTCGGCAAGTTCTTTTAAGTTGTTGTAGGGTGCATCAGCACGACAGGCCATGGTAAACGGAGATGACCAGACAAGCCCCAGGGGTCTTAAGTCTTTATTTTTATAAGGGGTTTTTCCCCGGAGTACCTGGGTAATCATCGGCCCAATTGAGATAAACCCTATGGTATTACCGTCAGGACGCGCTGTGGCAACCTTAGTTGCACCTATGACACCGGCGCCGCCTGCATGATTAATGACCTTTACAGGTACTCCAAGTTCTTCAGACATTTTAGGGGCCATAGCACTTAAAATCATCGTTGACGGATCATTTGCCGCTCCCCAGGGAACCACAATTTTAATCGGCTTGTTTGGCCATGCTGCAAAAGCACTATTGCACAATAACACAGTTATGAAAGCCATACTTAACATAAGAGGTAAAATAATTTTTTTCATTGAGAAAATCCTTTCATTTTATGTATTAAATATTCTGTTTTTAAAAGCCCTTTGCTTTAAAAAAAACTGCATAAACCATTTCGTGAAAAGAACAAATAAGGGGAACTTTTCATGAAAAAGTCCTGCTGGTTTATAATTATTAAAATATACGGGTTTGTTTTTTTCTCATTTCAGTCTCAATTATTTTATCCAGAGTATCAAAATGTTTTGCCATAACCTTTTCAGCGGTTTTACCATCTTTTTCCCAGATCGCTTTGAAAAATAACCGGTTATATTCAATGTCTTTTTTTGCTGTTTCAAGATCCGGAGATTTAGCCAAGACCTTTTGAAATACTTTTACCAGTGCTTCCATCAAAGAGCTGATAAAAGGGTTATGGCATGCATCCGCAATAAGAAGGTGGAATCCGATTGCCTTAGTTTGATTTGGTTTTCCCTCTTTAATGGATTGATCAATATCATGAAGGCAGTGTTCCATTGCCATAAGATCTGTATCCGTTCTTCGCACGGCAGCCAGTTTCGCAAGCCCGGGCTCAAGAATACGTCTGAATTCAGCCAGATCACTTGCTGTAATTCCACCAAAAAGGTAGGAATTGACCACAACATCAACCATTTTTTCAGAACCAGGTTCTGTAATAAAATTTCCGCCGAACGCCCCTCTTTTTTTCTTGATCAATCCTTCCGCTTCCATTTCCCGCAGCGCTTCTCTGGCAGAGACCTTACTGACCTTCAGCTTTTGGGCGATTTCTTTTTCTGGTGGGAATTTTTCACCGGGCTTGAATTCGCCATCCAGAATCGACTGCTTTAATATGGATTTAATCTGATCCGATATTCTTTGTTTGTGGATGACTGCGTTTTGTAGTGATTGCGCCATAAAATTCCTTTTTCTAGATTAAAAGTCATTATTATAAAAGTTAGTTTTATAAATTTTATTTTTTTTGTCAACTGAAATTTTACAAATTTCAAAATTGATCCTGTAAAGAAGATTTATGACGATCTCAAATTTACTGCCCTGGGATTCAGTGGCAATAATGGTAATAAATATACCTGACATTCCCCAGGCGGCTGCCGCTGCAAT
>JAOZST010000023.1:0-8134 GCA_029939535.1 Desulfobacteraceae bacterium
AAAAAGAAAATCGGTAGTGTCTTGGAAAAGTCCGGAAAAAAACAGATAATCACAATGGGTCAGGACTCATATAATTATGCGGATCATACATACCTCTGACTGGCACCTGGGTCAGCATTTTATGGGGAAAAGTCGGGAAATGGAACATAGGGCATTCCTGGACTGGCTACTTGCTTTTATAAGAGAATCCAGGGCCGATGCCCTGGTGGTGGCCGGGGATATTTTTGATACAGGTACTCCACCCAGCTATGCCCGGGCCATGTACAATGATTTTATTGTTTCCCTTCAGAAAACCGGGTGCCCAAGGGCCGTGATTCTTGGGGGCAACCATGATTCCCCTGCCACCCTTAACGAGGTAAAGGAACTTCTGGCCTGTTTAAACACCATTGTTGTGGGCAATATTTCAGCCCTGCCTGAAAACCATGTTATTGTTTTAAACAAGGCAGATAACAGCCCTGGGGCCATTTTCTGCGGTATTCCTTTTATCCGGCCCAGGGATCTTGTTTTCAGTATGGCAGAAGAATCCGGCAGGGATAAGAAGCAGGCCCTGACTGATGCCATTACCTTATATTATGAACAGGTTTTTCAGGCTGCCCTGGACCTGCGGGATAAACTGGACATCCAGGATAAACCTGGCAGGCAACAGCCTCTGCCCATAATTGCCACAGGCCATCTCACCGTTGTAGGCGGCAGGACGTCTGAGTCGGTGCGGGATATTTATATAGGCTCTTTGGATGCCTTTCCCACCAGGAATTTTCCAGGTGCTGATTATATTGCCCTGGGCCACCTCCACCAGGGGCAGCAGATAAAAGGGGCTGATCATATCCGATATTCAGGTTCCCCCATCCCCTTGAGTTTTGATGAAGCCAGGCGCAGCAAACAGATTCTCCAGGTGGATTTTGAGAATGGGATTTTAAAAGAGATTGAGTCAGTTCCAATTCCCTGTTTCAGGACATTGACCAGCATTAAGGGGGATTTAAAAGAGATTGAAAAACAGATCCATGGGATCCATGGTTTGGAAGATATGACAGGGGGCAGGACCATGTGGCTGGAAGTTGAGGTGGCAGCTGATGATTATCTTATGGACCTCCAGACCAGGGTCCAGGCCATGATTGAAGACAAACCCATTGAATTGCTGAGAATCCGCAGAAAACGCAAACCCTATGAATCGGGTTTGATCACTGAATCAAAGGAAAAACTGGAGGAACTTACCCCCTTGGAGGTGTTTTCCCGACGTCTGGCAATGGAGGAAATTGATGACAGGGAAAAAGACCGGTTACTGGAACTTTTTAAAGAGATTAATTCCCAGGTTGACCAAGCCGGTCAATTAGATCAATTAGACCAAGTTAACCAATTAGATCAAGTGGGCCAATTCGACCAGGCTGACCAATTAGATCAAACTGACCAGGAAGGTCAATTGTGAAGATTCTCAGCCTCAGGTTTAAAAATATTAACTCCCTGAAAGGGGAGTGGAAGATCGATTTTCAAGACCCGGAGTTCCGGAACCATGGGCTTTTTGCTATTACAGGCCCCACAGGCGCGGGCAAGACTTCTATCCTTGATGCCATCTGCCTTGCCCTTTACCACCAGACCCCCAGGCTGTCGGTTTCTGTTGGCAGCAATGAGCTCATGACCCGCCACACAGGAGACTGCCTGGCCGAGGTGGAGTTTTCAGTAAAAAACAATGGATACCGGGCCTTCTGGTCCCAGCGTAGGGCTCATAACCGCGGTGATGGGAAATTACAGCCCGCCCAGGTGGAACTGGCCCATGCCTCGGGTGCTATTATTGCCAGTCAGATTACTGAAAAATTAAAACAGATAAAGTCGATTACTGGTCTTGATTTTGGCAGGTTTACCAAGTCTGTTTTATTGGCCCAGGGAGGGTTTGCAGCTTTTTTAAATGCCAATGCCAATGACCGGGCAGAACTTTTGGAGGAGCTCACCGGTACCGAGATCTATGGAGAGATTTCCCGGCAGGTCTACCATCGCATGAAGGAGGAGAAAGATCCTTTGGACTTGCTTATGGCAAAGGCGGATGTGGTGGAGCTGTTGGACAAGGACTCTGCCCGGGACCTGGCTCTTGAACTGGAAACCCTTGAAATTAAAGAAAGAGATTTACAGAAGCAGGGACATGAACTCAGGGAAAAACACCAGTGGCTCATGAAAAAAGCCTTACTGGAAAAAGAGGCAATTGCCCTGGGAACTGCAGTTGAAAAAGCAGTGGCAGCCCGGGAAACACATTGGGAAAGCCTGGAAAGGCTCAGGAGTTCTCTGCCGGCCCTGGAGATTAAACCAATGTTTGATGCCATTGACCGGGCAGGCCAGTCTTACAAAGGGCGGGCCAAGGATCTTGAGGTCCTGAAAAAAGACCTGGCTGCCCGGGAAACCCAGATGGCAGCCATTGCAGATTCAGAGATAAAATATCAAAAAGATTGTGGTGTCCGGAAAAAAGAACAAGCAGAGAATGAAACCCTTATCACGGAAATTGTCCTGCCCCTGGATAACCAGATTGCCGGGCATAAAGAACAACTCTCTGATCTTGAAAACCAGGGCAGGAAAATTAGGCAACGACTGGAAAGGATACTGGAAAAATTTACACAGGCAGGAAATCAGGAAAAAAAGACAAAAATTATCCTGGAAAAGGCCTGCACCTATCTTGAAAACCATGGCTCCCATGAAAATCTTGGAGAACAGCTTCCAGTAATTGAGACTTTATTTGGTCACAGGAGTTCTCTGATATCAGAATCAGGGGAATTGGATTCAAGGGCATTGGAGAATAAAAAGCTGGGCATTGAAATTGATAAACAGCTGAAAGGTCTTCAGATAGCAGCCCTGGAACATAATGATGGGATAAAGGATTTAACAGTTCAACTGGAAAAGCTGAATCGGGAAAAAACTTCTATCCTGGAAGATGAGAGTGAACCAGCCTGGCAGGACCGGTTTCAGAAAATAATGGATCTTGTTCCCCTGAGAACTGAACTGGCCAGCCTGTCCCGGCAGTATGAGGAAGCAAAACTAAAAAAATCAGACCTTGAAAACCAGTTAAAAGAGTTTTCTCTTGCCAGGGAAAAGGAGAAAAAAGTTTTTAAGGACCTCAGCCTTTTAAGGGACAGGGCCCAGGAGCATCTCTCAGACCTTGAGATAATTATGGTTCAGGAAGAGCGCATTGCAGGCCTTGCCCGGCACAGGGACAGGCTTGAGAAGGGCCAGGCATGTCCCTTGTGCGGGGCCAGGGAACACCCTGCCATTGAAAATTATAAAAATCTGGATCTTTCTGCAAATAAAGCCAGGAAGATAAAAAAAGAAAAAGAGCTGAGACAGCTGACACTGGATCTGCAAAAGGCCGGCCAGGACATGGCTGGAACTGAGGCCCGGCAGAACTCCAGTAAGCAGCAGATTCAGGCCCTTGACACTGTTTTGGATGTCTGCCATGGATCCTGGGGAAAAATTTGTAAAGGGCTGGGCATAACTATGAACATGGATCATGTGGAGGAGATAAAGACCTGGCTCAATGACCAGGAAAAACAAAGCCTGGAAATCAAGGAGACCATGTCCTGCCTGGAAAAGATAAAGGCCAGGGTTAAAACCATGGAATCCAGGCTGCAAAAGGCCGGGGATGATGAAAAAGAGACCCGGCATAAAAGGGAGATGGCTGAAAAGCAGAAACAAACATTGATTCAGCAGTCAGGTGAAATTAAAGGTGCTCAGGACAAAATAAAGCTTGAGATTCAGGTTCTGGAAGAAAAATTGGGAAGAATCGTGGAAAAACTAGGATCTGTTATGCCGGGTATAGGTCATCAAAGCCTCTGGCTTGGGCAGCACAAAAAATTCTGGAAGGCCTGGCAGGCGGCCAGAACCCAAAGGGAAGAATCACAAAAAAAATTGGATTGGATTAAGGGAGAAATTTCCTTTCTTGAAAAAGAAAAAAAACAGGTTCTGGAGCTTCAAAAAGAAATCAATGATCAATTATCCAATAAAAACAAAATGGTTTTTGACCTTATGGGGCAGCGCAGACAAATATTCGGGGAAAAATCCATTAAAAAGGAAAGGCAGAAGTTTGCCAGGGCCCTGGAAAGAGCTGAATCCAGGCTGACTGCCTGGGTAAAGGAAAATAAAAAGGCCAGGAAGGCCAGGAACCAGGTTAAAGGCAGGATTGAAGAACTTGAAAAAAATCTCAAAGACCAGGGCCTTGAATGGGAAAAGGCAAAAAGGACCTGGGCAACTATTCTGGAAGAAAGTGTTTTTAAAACCCAGGAGGACTTTCAAAAGGCCCTTATCTCTGTGGAGGAACGCAAAAATCTGGAATTTTTAAAAGCCGGTCTGATTAAAGCAGAAAATGCTGCCAGGGCCCTGGAGGAAAAAACAAAAACAGAGCTGAAAAACCTTACATCATCTTCCTTGACACGAAAATCACCGGAGAAAATTCTCCTTGACCTGGAAAAAAATCAGCAATCATCCCAGGCTGTTGGCAAACGCCAGGGGGAGATCCTTCAACGCATCCAGGAGGACAGGGAAAAGCGTAAAAACCAAACAGCTTTGTTTGAAAAAATTGATCAACAAAAGGCAGTTTATGACACATGGGTAAGGCTATCCAGCCTGATCGGGTCCAGGGAGGGTGACAAGTTCCGGCGTTTTGCCCAGGGCCTGACCCTGGACCATCTCCTTTATCTTGCCAATAAGCGGCTCCACCATCTCCATGCCCGGTATCTGCTGAAACAGAAATCCAATGAAGAGTTGAGCCTGGAGGTGGTTGATACCTGGCAGGCTGATATTGTCCGGGACACCAAGACCCTGTCCGGGGGGGAAAGCTTTCTGGTGAGCCTGGCCCTGGCCCTGGCCCTGTCAGACCTGGTATCCAACCAGACCAGCATTGACTCTTTGTTTCTGGATGAAGGATTCGGAACCCTGGACACTGAAACCCTTGAGACAGCGCTGGATGCCCTGGACAGCCTCAACTCCACTGGGAAAATGATAGGGGTGATCTCCCATGTGGATGCCCTTAAAGAAAGAATTGCAACCCAGATCACCGTGGAAAGGAAGAGCGGCCTGGGTATCAGCCAGCTGGATAGGAGGTTTGCCCTTGGCTGATTCATTCTGACCACCTGATTTCGCCCGATTGATTCTGATGGAGGGAAATGAAAAAAGAGCGTTACCATGGCCTGGAGATAACGGCCTGGGCGTTACCATAACGCTTGCCAGGAGCGGATCGTTATTCACAGCTTTCCGTATTCAGGATTCCAGAATTTTTTCAGATTCTAAAGTTTTGAAAAAGTCTTGATCCATGGGATTGTCCCCAATGGCGAGGAGTTTTTTACCACTAGAGAATAAAAAAACATTCATGCATCAGAAAAAAAGGCATGGATATTGAATTAACCGGTTTCCCGGGAATTGTGATTTTTTTCAAAGGTTTGAATTATGTTGATATAAAAACTCTAAAGGATACTAAAAATGAAAATTGAAGTGGATTTTCAACCCGTTGGAAAACATGTATTGGTTGATTCCGGTACAACTGTTTTGGAAGCTGCCCAGGAAGCAGGCGTAGGGATTTCAGCTATTTGTGGTGGTGCTGGTTCCTGCGGAGCCTGCCGTGTCCGCCTGGATGATCAGGAACATGTCAGCAAACCAAATGAGACTGAAATTGAAACCTTTGATTCGGAAGAGCTTGCCGCTGGTATGCGCCTGGCCTGCCAGACGGAAATCCATGGCCCCCTTCGGGTGGATGTGCCGCCCGAGTCCCTGACAGCAACCCAGCGTACCCAGGTGGAAGGGGATGAGATCGATTTTGAATTTGAATCCCCAATCCAGGTCAGGGAGGTCACCCTTGCCAAGGCCGAGGCAATAGATCTCCAGGCAGATTTTGAAAGGCTTAGTGAGGCTGTTTTAAAAGACAAGGGGTCTAAACTCCAGTTCAAGCGTTTAAAAATAATCCAGCAGATTCCAGAACTACTGCGTCAGAACCAGTGGAAAATCCAGGTGGGGCTGCGCCAGGATGAACTGGTCTGTGTTGCAGCTCCTGGAACACCTTTGCTGGGCCTGGCCGTTGACATCGGCACCACAAAGGTGGCTGGTTACCTGGTGGACATGGCCAGCGGCAAAACCCTTGCCATGAAAGGGATCATGAATCCCCAGATTGCCTATGGGGAAGATGTAATGGCCAGAATCACCTATTGTACTATGAATGACAATGGATTGGCTGTTATGCAGAAATCAATTGTTGATGCCCTGAACCAGCTGGCTGAAAATCTCTGTGAGGCTGCCGGGTCGAATGATAAATCAGGCTTGGCCTATGATCCTTCCCAGATTGTGGAATCGGTAATGGTGGGTAATACAGCCATGCACCATATGCTTCTGGGTCTGCCCGTGGAGCAGCTGGGTCTTTCTCCCTATGTGGCAGCCATATCCTCTCCCCTGGATGTCAAGGCCCATGAAATTGATCTGGCCTTTTCTCCCAGCTCCACAGTTCATTTATTGGCCAATATTGCAGGCTTTGTGGGGGCAGATCACCTTTCCATGCTTCTGGCCACAGATACCCACAAGAAAAAAGATGTGGTCATCAGCCTTGATATCGGCACAAACACGGAAATTACTCTCATGGCCAACGGCCGCATGATTGCCTGTTCAACAGCATCGGGCCCTGCCTTTGAGGGAGCCCATATCCGCCATGGCATGAGAGCTGCCGACGGTGCCATTGAAAGGGTACAGATCATAGACAATCAATTATCCTTCCAGACCATCGGCGATGTGGAGCCCGTAGGAATATGCGGTTCAGGTATCCTGGATATCATTTTCCAGCTCAAACTATGCAGGGCAATGAATGAAAAAGGCGGGCTTGATGTAAATCATCCTTTGATCCGCATGGGAGAAAAGCTGCCCGAAGCCCTTGTGGCAGCTGCCGGGATAACCGGGAACAATCAGGATATTGTACTGAACCGAAAAGATATCAATGAAGTCCAAATGGCCAAAGGTGCCATGCGGGCTGGTATTGAACTTTTACTGGACGCGGCCGGTGTGACCCCGGAAGATGTTGATGAATTCATCATTGCCGGTGCCTTTGGCTCCTATATCTCTGTGGAAGCTGCAGTGGGCATTGGCATGTTTCCCAACATTCCCCTGGATCGATTCCGCCAGGTGGGAAATGCAGCAGGCATTGGTGCAAAGCAGAGTCTTTTGTCTGTAACAAGGCGGGCAGAAGCTGCTGTTATTGGAGAGCAGGTTGAGTATCTGGAACTTACTGTCAGCCAGAAATTCCAGGCTGAATTTTTAAAGGCCATGTATATGTAGAATATGGTCTGCCGTAATTGGCCGGTGTGGATATCCACGATGGATATGCCTTCACCAAAATTGGTAAATCCGACCCGATTGTTTTCCAATACATAATCGTGCTTTGGATCCCTTCCGGCAAGATTGACACTTCCCGGGGCAGAGCGAATGGCATCTTCCACCATATAGGGCGGGAATTTCACCACATACGTTCCAGGATCAACCATGGCTCCGCTGTCTGCAAGAATCGTTCTGGCCTCCTCATCCTCAAAATATACTCCGGTGTTTACTCAGATCTTTAACTTTTTTTAGCAATATATGCCTCAAGGTCCTTGTCAACATCCTGTTCAATGATTCTTTCCGGACAAAGGGCAAGGATCTCCTTGAATTTATAATTGGCTTTCTGGACTACATCCATGGAGCCTTTTTTCTCCCAGTCATCATGGCTGTCCATGGTTGAAATTTCCGGGGTCCAGAAGTTTCTGCAATGCTTCATGGTGGACGGATCCATGAGAAAGGAACCTCCGTGGCCTATTTTCTGGATAATATCCTTGGAAAAATCAGGTTCAAACCAGTCAATGCCCTTTAATACGCATGCTGCCCTGGACATGATCTCGTCATCAATAATGAATTTTTAAAATTTGAAGGCGTGGTTTCAATGGCCTGATTCACCATATCTTCCGGCATGAAAGCAGTCTGGCCTTCCACCCTGGCACCATGGTTTTTGAATATTTCAAGGCATTCCCGGGACTGAAATACAATGCCGGTATTGGCAAGGATATCCAGGGTGGCTTCATGGATCTTTGACAGAGTCTGTTCATCCACCAGCCTGAAATTGGAAGCAATGCTCATAATATTATTCCTTTTTTGAGAG
>JAOZST010000023.1:8234-31160 GCA_029939535.1 Desulfobacteraceae bacterium
ATCCACCAGCCTGAAATTGGAAGCAATGCTCATAATATTATTCCTTTTTTGAGAGAAGTGAGTTGTGAGTCGTGAGGGTAGAATGTTGCAGTTTCTTCCCACAACGCACAACTTTAATTTATTTCCAGGTTTTCACATCTTGGTCCTCAGATTTTCAGGGTCATAGGGTGAACCAAGATGCACCCGGGCAGCCATGGGTTTCCCCTCCACCATGATTTCATAGGTGCCCTGGAGAATCCAATCATTGGTTATTCCGTCGGGATTTGATAGATATCCCATGGCCACTGCAGATCCAACTTCAAATCCATAGGCCCCGGAGCAGGTGATCTCGTTGTATTCACCATTTCGATAAATGGGTTCACTTCCGTAAAGCATCACCTCAGGGTCCTCCATGGTAAACATGACGATTTTACGATTTATTCCCTGGGCTTTCTGGGCTGCCAGGGCCTGTTTTCCAATGAAATTTCCCTTATTAAGCTTTACACCAAACCCCAGTCCAGCCTCGTAGGGAGTGTCGTCCGGGGTGATATCAGATTCCCAGTGGCGGCAGCCGGTTTCCAGGCGAAGGGAATTAACAGCCTGCATACCCACCAGCTTGAGATCATGTTTTTTACCTGTTTCCATAATAGCATCAAATACGGGAAGGGTAAAATGGGAGGGGATATAAAGTTCCCAGCCCAGTTCTCCTACATAGGACATCCTCACGGCCAGAACCCTTGCATAGGCGAGATCAATCTCCCGGGCTGTTGCAAAGGGAAAGGCTTCATTGGAAAGGTCTGCACTGGTCAGATCCTGGAGAAGATCCCTGGATTTGGGCCCCATAATTGCCAGCATGGAATATCCATGGGTGACATCTGTTATGGTGCATATGGCATTTTCTGGGATGCGGCGCTTTATATAATCCAGATCCCGGATGGTGGTGCCGGCGGCAGTCACAATAAAGAAAGTTTCATCATCCAGCCTGGTAATGGTAACATCGGTCTCAAAACCGCCCCGTTCATTTACCATGGGCGTGTAAACCACCCGCCCCTGTTTACCTGCAATATCATTAGTGCAGAGATTCTGGAGGATCGCCTCAGCATCCCTGCCCTGGACCATGAAATTTCCCATGGAAGAGAGATCATACATTCCCACCCCATGCCTTATGGCCAGGTGTTCCTGTTTTTGCCAGGGTAGCCAGTTAGGGCTTTTCCAGTCATATTCATGCACGGGCTCAACACCCTGGGGAGCAAAAAAATCAGCCCTTTCCCATCCTGCAATCTGGCTGAAGCAGGCGTTGTTGTCCTTTAAGCGGTCATGGATGGGAGAACAGATAATGGGACGGGCCGTTGTTCTCTGGCGGTTTGGATAATGATGTTCATACAAAATCCCCACTGATTCAATTACACGGTCATGGAGATATCTGGTGTTCTGCTGCCAGGGAAAATACCTGCGCACATCAACTGGCCAGAGCTGTTCTTCGGGATATCCCTGGGAAACCCATTGGGCAAGGGCCCTGCCTACTCCGGCGGAACCGGCAATTCCCACGGAATTCATTCCACATCCCACAAAAAAGTTTTTAACCCCAGGGGCCTCCCCCACCATAAAGGCATTGTCAGGAGTAAAGCTTTCCGCACACACGGCCAGGTGTCGGATCTGGGCATCTTCCAGGGCAGGGAACCTTTCAAAACCGCATTTCATGAACACCTCAAACTGATCCCAGTCCTCGGCAAGTTCCGTGAATTTCCAGTCCTCGGGAATTCCCTTCATCCCCCAGGGTTTGGCTGTTACTTCAAAACCTCCCAGCAGCAGCCCGCCGGATTCTTCCTTAAAATAGGTAACCCCGTCAAAATCCCGCACCGTGGGAAAATGCTGTTTTATTCCCTCAATGGGAAGGGTAATGGCATGCATATGTTCTGCAGCATGTAGGGGAATGCTCACGTTGACCATTTTGCCGATATCTCTGCCCCACATTCCACCGCAGTTGATTACATATTCACATGCAACATTTCCAAATTCGGTTTTTACCCCTGTGATCGCATTATTTTTAGTTTGAATATCCAGAACTTTACAGTTTTCGATGATGGTGGCTCCACCCATTTTGGCGCCTTTTGCCAGGGACTGAGTGGTGGCATTGGGATCGGTCTGGCCGTCATTGGGAAGATAAAAGGCTGCCTTAAGTCCCCGGGTGCTCATTCCAGGCACCATGCCTTCAGCTTCTTTCAAACTTATTTCATGCATATCAATGCCAAAGGCCTTGGCCATGGCAGATCCCCGAAGCCATTCAAGCCTGCGGTCCCGGGTCTGGCATACCCCGATGGCACCGGTTTTTACAAATCCAGTGTGAACTCCTGTTTCTGCTTCCAGGGTGGAATAGAGCTCAGAAGCATATTTTGCCAGGTTGGTCATCTCCTGGTTCTGGCGTAATTGGGCTAAAAGCCCTGCTGCTGCATAGGTGGTGCCGGAGCCCAGCTCTTTTCTTTCCAGAAGCAATACATCCTTAAAACCTAATTTAGTTAAATGATAGGCAGTGCTGCATCCTACAATACCTCCGCCTATGATTACGACCTGGCTTTGCTTGGGTAGTGTGGCTGTCATTGAAACCTCCTGTAAAATTTATATAAAGAAAAATCAAATTAACAGGATAATTTAGCAACAGGCGTGCCAGAATGGATGGATGAAAGAAAAAATATTTTTTGGGAACTATGGATTTATATTCTTTTTAAAACAGCTGGTTAGGCCAGGGGTTAAGGGCAGGAGTAGATCCGGGTCTGCAATTGAAACAGGGTGAATGATTCATATTTGCAATATTTTGAGTTAATGATGTAAATATGAATCATTATATTGAATCAATTTGACAAGACAAGGGGTTTGGGTATAAAATTTGGGAAAATATTTTCCAGGATAAGGATACAATGGGTAGTATGTTAAAAAAAAAACCAGGTCTTTCCCCCAGCCTGAAGCTTGAAGACTTTGAACTGATCTTTGAATCCATAATGAAAAATTCAAAGGACGGTCTTTTTGTGGTGGATAAAGAGGGTGTGGTGGTCATGGTCAATAAGGCCACCCAGGATATGTTTGATTTTAAAACTTCTGAGGTTCTTGGCAGAAATGTCCAGGACCTGGTCACAGAGGGTTTTTACCAGCCCTCGGTATCTATTCTGGTTATCCAGCAGAAAATAGTTATTTCCCTGATTCAGACCACCCGTCACAAGAAAAAAATCCTTTCCACGGGCATTCCTATTTTTGATGGTGCGGGCGAGATTAAATTTGTTCTGGTCAATGACCGGGATATTTCCCATATTAATATGCTGGCCCAGAGCCTTTATCCCGAAGATCTGCCCAGAGATAGAATAAGGCTGGATTTTTCAGATAAAGACCTTGCCTCAATTGAACTTGAAAAAATGGTAATCAAAAGTCCTGCCATGATCAAAGTGGTCCAGACCATTATCCAGGCCTCTAAATTTGATATCCCCATGATTCTTACCGGAGAGTCTGGAACGGGAAAATCCATGATTGCAAGGCTGGTCCACCAATTATCCAGGCGGAGAAACTATCCATTTACTGACCTGAACTGCGCTGCCATTACCCCTTCCCTTATTGAGTCGGAATTGTTTGGCCATGAAAGGGGGGCCTTTACAGGGGCATCTGTTTCCGGGAAAAAAGGGCTCTTTGAAATGGCAGACAAGGGAACCCTGTTTCTGGATGAAATCGGAGAGATTCCTTTGCCCATCCAGGTGAAATTATTAAAATTCCTTGAAACCATGGAATTGATCCGGGTGGGGGGGACCAGTCCAGTAAAAATTAACACAAGAATCATTGCTGCCACTAACCAGGATCTGGAAGAGATGGTGGCCCAGGGGAAATTTCGAAGAGATCTTTATTTCAGGCTCAATGTGGTTCCGGTTCATATCCCTTCTCTGGGGGAAAGGCCGGAGGATATCCTGCCCCTGGCTTTGTCTTTTCTGAACCGCTTTAATCAGGAATTTAATATCAAAAAAAAACTTTCCCAGCCCGTGTGCCAGGTATTGTCCCAATATGATTTTCCAGGAAATGTCAGGGAATTGGAAAATCTGATCAAACGTCTTGTAACAATGACAGCATCAGACTGCATAGATCTGGGCGATCTTCCCTCCTTTCTGGCCAGGGAAAAAAGACCTGATTTGCCCCAGAAGCCTGAAACATTGACCTTTCAGGATGAAATAAGCGCCTTTGAACAAGAAAAGCTTTTCCAGGCCGTGGAAAAATACGGGAGCCAGAGAAAAGCTGCCAAAGCCCTGAGAATGAGTCAGTCAACCCTGTCGCGAAAATTGAAAAAATTGTGACCTGTGCGGGTTAGGACCGCAGATGAAATAAGTTGAGCTGAAATAGCGCAGGGTTTCATTGGATATACCATTTTTTCGAATTTGGAAATATCTCCTGGGTCATTGCAAGAGTAAAAGTGGTTAGCGGATTTAAACTTTGTTTCAATTGAAATAAATCTTCTTTTTTACCAATTGATTCCAGTATTGCCCCAAGCAATGCACGGGCTCTCGGCGGATAGTTCAAGGCATATTTAACAAGATATTTTTTTTTGTTGCCTTTTAACTCGCCAAATATGGTTTTTTTAGGTTTGTAAAAAACCCCGGTTGAAATTCGTTTAATACTATTCCCAGTAAAGAGCCGTTCAAGAGCTTTTGCAGCCACCCCATATTCATCTATATGTGAAAACTTTGCCAGAATGGTCTCAGTTCTGGCCAATACCTGATTTATTTCCTATCCAAAGGGGAGACGCAACATTTTATTATAGGTTTCTTTGATGATTTCAAGTCCGCTTTTAATATTGATTTCAAAAGTTTCCTTGACTCTTTCAGGGTCTTTACTCCTGAGGGCATCAAGGATGTCCTGGTGCTGGGAGTTGCATTTAATGCAATATTCTTTTTCCCATCGATAAATATTCAGAACACTTTCCACGGACTGGATCAATGCCTGGGCAATATTACAGAGGCGGGGAAGGTTAGATGCTTCATAAATAAGCCAATGAAACTGCCTGTCAAAATGGTAGTGATTTTTTGGGAGTTCCTTCATGGCAGCGAGTATTTCTTCCAGTTTTGTAAAATGAGAAACAGTCAGGTTTTCCATGGCCTCAACAGCAAGTTTTGATTCCAGTTCCACCCTCAGGTCATAGATATGAAGGATTTCTTTTCGCCGGGGAGGAGTGGCAACAATGGCTCCTTTATAGGGGATATTTTTCACCAGCCCTGACCTGTCAAGGCGCATGAGGGCTTCCCGGATAGGTCCACGGCCAATGCCCAGTTCTTCTTCAAGTTCAGACAGGATAAGACGGGTTCCTGGAAGTTTAAAACCGCTGAGAATCATATCTCTTATCTTCTCATAAGCCTGCAGGGATTTCATGGAAGATTTATTGTCAGCCAAATCAAAAGCTCCTAATTGTTATTTTACAAAAATTCAATATTCTATACTATAGTTTATGAAAATTAACCATTTAATTTGTCGGAACAGGAGGCTTGATACTTTGCAACTTGTACAATTTTCATGGCCAGCACCTGGGCAGCATCAATGGCGTTGATGGGCAAATCACCACCCAGGGCGCTCAGTTCGGTGCAGGCAATAACAGCTATCCCAGCACCTTTATCCAAAAGGTTTTCACATACTTTTATATACGCATCCTTTGTCCGGGAATCTGTATTCCCCTTTTTAACTTCTTTGATAATGGTAAAAAGACTGTCCTGATACCAGGGATCAGGCCAGATATCCTGAAGTCCCAGTTTTTCAAACCTTGAGGAATAAAGTCCTGTCATGGCAACTGCCGGAGAAGCAAGGATGCCTATTTTTTTTTGATCCGGGAAATTGGTTTTAATGGTATTGGACACAAGATCAATCAGATTAATGACCGGAATTTTTACTGCATCCTGGACAGTGTCATAATAATAATGGGCTGTATTGCAGGCAATAACAAGAAAATCAGCACCCCAGGTTTCAAGGCGTTTGCCCATATCTGCCATACAGGGGCCAGGGTCTTCTCCGTTTCCCTCAATAATGGCTTTTATTCTGGACGGAACCTTGGGATTATTATCCACAATACACCGGATATGGTCCATATCATCCAGAGCCGGTGTCAGGCGAATAATGCGCTGCATGAGATCAACAGTGGCCTCAGGCCCCATGCCCCCTATAATGCCGACTATTTTTTCTTTTTTCATATTTTGATTCCCGGTAAAAATATTCTCGCACAAAGCCGCAAAGACACAAGGTCTGTACTTTTCCTGGTGGCTTGGTATCTTTGCGCGAGATTTTAAATGGCTGAACTCTATTCCTGCCTGAATGTATCCATATATGCATAAAGAGCAGGAGATCCCCCTGTGTGGAGAAAAAGGACATTGGAATTTTTTGGGAAATGACCTTTGCGAACAAGATCAATGAGCCCGGCAGCAGCTTTGCCTGAGTATACAGGGTCCAGAAGAATTGCTTCAGTTCCTGCAAAAAGTTTTACAGCTTCAACCATGGAGTCTGTGGGAAGGGAGTAGCCAGGCCCTACATATTCATCAAAACATACAATTTCTTTTCGGCCAATTTCTGTTTTCACACCCAGCTTTTCAGCTGTTTCCAGTGCCAGCTTATAAACAATTTCTTCCTGGACCTCTCTGGGCCTGGAAACATTGATCCCGCTGATGGGGATATTGCCGCTGACACCTGCCATGCCCACAGCCATGCCCGCATGGGTTCCGGCAGAACCTGAAGGAACAATTATATGATCAATATCAAGGCCCAGGTCATTGAGCTGCCCCATGGTCTCTTCTGCACAGGCAGCATATCCCATGGCTCCAATGGCATTTGATGCGCCCCCGGGTACGATATAGGGTTTTCTGCCTTCTGCATCAAGTTCAGCACCCTTTCTTCCCATATGGGCCATCATGTCGGAACCACCCGGAACAACTTCTATGCTTTTCACCCCAAGAAGTTCAAATAGAAAATTGTTTCCACTGGCCTCTGCTTTATAGGAACCCTCTACCCGTTCTTCAAGAATAAGGTGACAGTCCAGGCCTTCCTTGGCAGACCAGGAGGCTGTCAACCTTGCGTGGTTTGACTGCACAGCCCCGCAGGTGATGATTGTGTCTGCTCCCTGGTCCATGGCATCGCCAATGCAGAATTCAAGTTTTCTGGTTTTGTTGCCCCCGGCAGCTCCGGGAAGAAGATCGTCCCGTTTGATATACAGGTTTACATCATTGCCAAGGGCTTTGGTCAAAGCGGGTAAAAATTCAATGGAAGTGGGGCCTTGGAGATATTTTCTTCTGGGAAATTTGGTAAAATTCATGGTTTGTCCTTTTTATTGTTGTATGTTTTATTTAATGAAAATTTATTTAAGGAGGTTTTTTGCCACCTGTTCTATAATTTTCAGGATTAATTTGCAATCATCTTCAGTAAATGTCAGGGGAATTCGCATATCACACATAACGGCAAGTATGCGTTTGGTATTGGCAAGGGTGGGCAATTCACCGAAATATTTCCAGCTTTCATAGGCAGAGGTAAATCCCACAGGCTCTTTATTACCAAACCATTTGAGTTCAACACCCTGATCCATGCAGGCTGCCAGAAATTTCCGGATGATCTCTTCATCCTGATTAAGTAAAGAAAACTGGATGGAGCTTCCCACATATTTTTCCCGGGGATTCCTCTGGGGGCAGGTAATACCCTTGATCCTGATCAAACCCTGTTCCAATAGTTGATAGCGTTTATTCCATCGTTCACATTGTACATCCAAAATCTTTAGCTGGGGTCTTAATATTGCTGCCCTGAGGTTGTCCATGCGGCAGGAATAGTTGGGAACCATTGTTTTAAGATTTTCAAAAACATCCATGCCAGGCCGGGATGTATGACGTTCATAAAGCATGTAAGAGCCTGAATGAATAATGGCCCGGCCAATTAGTTCGGGATCATCTGTAACCAATAATCCCCCTTCACCTGAATTCATATGCTTATAGGTCTGGGTGCTGAAGCATGCGGCCTTTCCAAAGGACCCTGATTTCCTGTCGTCCCACAAGGCTCCCATGGTATGGGCGCAATCTTCAATGAGAACAAGATCATGGGCTTTGCAGATTTCTATGATCCTGTCCATATTGGCTATGTGTCCGCGCATATGGGAGAGCATGAAGTATTTGACATTGTCTGGCGCGGCTTTTTTTTCAAGATCATCAAGGTCAATGGTGTAATCATCCTTTATATCCACCAGCTCAATCTCAGCTCCTGAGTTTTCAATGGCACCGGGTACAGGGGCCAGGGTGTATGCATTGCAAAGGACCTTATCCCCGGGTTTTACTCCGGCACTTTTAAGGGCAAGATACATGGCGCTTCCGCAGGATGCACAGGCAAGGCAGTATTTTTTACCCATGTACGCTGCAAACTCCTCTTCCAGAAGAGCTGATTCTCCCTTTTCTCCGGGATTGACATTGTAACGGTGGAGTTTGCCGGATTTTAAAATTTCCAGGGCTTTTTCAATTCCCTCATCACAAATGGGCTCCTGCAGGGTGAAATCCTTTGTAAATTTTTTGTCTGCATTATTATCTGGTGAAGACACTATTTATTCTCCTGAATATTTTTTTTGTTCATAAACCTTGAAATTCCATTCCCGGTCAGGGAAATATTTTCTCAGCCTCCAGTCACAGGCCCTTGCATGGCCTTCCATCCCCTCTACCCTTGATAAACGGGAAGCCGCTCCGGAAATAACCTGGTTGGCCTGTTTGCTGATCTCCTGATAGGTATAGATTTTGAGAAATTTAAGAACATTGAGCCCGCCTGAATAATACCCGGCTTTTTTGGTGGGCAAAATGTGGTTGGTTCCTGAACATTTGTCTCCATGGGGAACTGTGCTGCCTTCCCCAAGGAAAAGGGAGCCATAGGAGGTAAGATTTTTCACCCACCAGTCCAGATCCTTTGCCATTACCTGGACATGCTCGGCTGCATATTCGTCATTTACCCGGCAAAGCTCTTCCCTGTCTTTGCAGAGGATGATTTCACCATAATCCCTCCAGGAAGATTCCGGGACATCAGGATCAGGCATATCAGCGATGATTTTAGGCATCACCTTCAGCACTTTTTCACCAAGCTCCTTTGAGTCGGTAAAAAGCCATACAGGGGAATCATACCCGTGTTCTGCCTGGGAAACAAGATCAATGGCCACGGTCATATAGTCTGCACTGGAGTCAGCAATAATGGCTGATTCAGTCGGGCCGGCAAATACATCAATGGTGCATTTTCCCGAAGAGGAAAGAATATTTTTTGCCTCAGCCACATAGGCATTGCCTGGCCCGGCAAGTATGTTGGCGGGTTTGCCGGTAAAAAGTCCAAAGGCCATGGCTGCAATGGCCTGGACACCACCCATTTCCATGATAATATCTGCTCCTGCCACATCCAGAGCATAGGCAAGGGCAGGATCAATACTATCCCCCCTGGGTGGAGAACAGGCAATAATTGTTTCCACACCTGCTGCCTTTGCCGTGGCAACACTCATGATGGCGGAACATGCATGGGCAAAACGCCCGCCCGGCACATAACACCCTGCCACCTCCATGGGGATGATCCTCTGGCCCAGGCGCACCCCTGGAACGGTTTCTTTTTCAAATTCCCTGAGGCTGTCCTTTTGTGCTTTTGCAAATCCAAAGACCTGTTCATGGGCAAATTGGATATCCTCTTTGACATCCTGGGGCACGGAATCAATGAGACGCTGTTTTTTTTCTTTGCTGAGGATAAAGTCACCTTCCCAGTTATCAAATTTTCTGGCAAGTTCGATTATGGTCTGTTCTCCATTTTTTTCTATGTCCGAGAGTAAGTCCTGCACTATGTTACGAATTTTTTCAGTATCAGACTCCGCAGTTTTTAGGGCTTTTTTGATATATTCCATTGCTGTCTCCCTGCTTTTAATTAGATAGATAATATCGAATATTATACAATAAATATTATTTAAACAAGGATTTTATAAAATATAATTAATTATATTTTATAAAATAAATTTAAAGTTATAAGTATTGAGAGATGAGTTATGAGAAAAAATTGCAATATTTCAATCTCACAACTCAAATCTCAATACTTTTATACAAAAAATGTAAATATTTGAGGGGAAAGAGGTTTTTCTATTTTGATTTTTTGGCGGTATTCATATAATCGGTCACTGCATCCTGGATGGTATCTGCAGCAAGAAAGGCACAATGTTTGTCTTCATCGGGAAGACGTCCGATTTTTTCCAGGACATCATTGCCATTGATATCAGCCAGCTCTTCCGGGGTTTTACCAAGGGAAAGCTCAACGGCAAAGGAACCGCTGATGCCACTTGATGCACACCCGTTGGTCATGTATGAGCCCTTATGTACCTGGTTATTTTTAAATTTAAAAAAGATTTCCATGGTATCTCCGCAGGTGCCTGTGACACATCCATGGGCATGGGGGTCTTTCATTCTGCCGGCAAAAAGAGGGTTTCGCCATCTGTGAAACCCTTTTTCCCCAAATGATTGACGGGCTTCTTCAAATATTTCTTCCTGAAGATTGTTTACAAAGTCATCTAATTTATCCATTGGCACTGGTCCTGTTTTTAATTCTTATGTTGCCGAATTTATAATGCCATGAAAAACGTTTATTGTATATGAATTATGATTATATTTTTTATTTTTTGTGAAAAGTAATTAAAAAAAATCCGGTTAAAGGATCTCAGTAACCGGATTTTTACCTTTTTGGAGAACCTGGTATCAGACTTTTTTATGTTTATAAAACTTTGCCTTGGAAGCTGGCTCCAGGGTATTGCCCAGGATGAGGTCGGCAGCCTTTTCCGCAACCATCATGGTGGGAGCGTAGATATTGCCGTTGGTCACATAGGGCATGACAGAAGCATCCACCACCCGCAGATTTTCAAGGCCATGTACCTTCATGGAGTCAGGATCAACCACAGCCATGTCATCTTTGCCCATCTTGCAGGTACAGGAGGGGTGGAGAGCTGTTTCCGCGTCCTTGGCTACCCAGTCCAGGATATCCTCATCGGTCTGGATATGGGCACCTGGAGAGGACTCCCCTCCGTTGAACTCATCAAAGGCCGGCTGGTTCATGACTTTCCTGGCACAGCGGATGGTTTCCACCCATTCCTTGCGGTCCTGATCCGTGGATAGATAATTAAACTTCAGGGCCGGGTATTGCCTGGGGTCGGCAGACTTGAGTTTCACAGATCCCTTGGAGTTGGAGTACATGGGACCAACATGGACCTGGTATCCATGGTCATGGCTGGGCTGGCTTCCGTCGTACCTGATGGCCAGGGGCAGAAAATGAAATTGTATATTGGGGTAATCCACATCCTTGTTGCTCCTGATAAACCCACCCGCCTCAAAATGGTTGGTTGCAGCAGCCCCTTTTCTGTGGAAGAGCCATTGGTATCCGATAAAGGGTTTTTTCCACCATTTCAAGGCTGGATTCATGGAAACGGGTTGCTTGCATTTGTATTGGACATAGACTTCCAGATGATCCTGCATGTTTTCGCCTACACCGGGCAGGTCATGGACAACTGGAACTCCCGCCTGTTTGAGTTCCTCTGCATTTCCAACTCCGGATAAAAGAAGGATGTGGGGGGAATTAATGGCTCCGCCGCAGGAGATGACTTCCCCGGCATGGACCGTTTTTGGACTTCCTTTTTTCCCTTTGACGAATTCCACACCAATTGCTTTTTTCCCTTCAAACAGGATCTTTGTGGTATAGGCCCGGCAGATAAGATCCAGGTTGGGCCGTTTTTTCAACACTGGATGAAGATAGGCCCTTGCAGCACTAAGCCTGCGTCCCCTGCTTATGTTCCTGTCAAAGGCCCCAAATCCTTCCTGGCGGAATCCATTGACATCATCGGTCAAAGGATAGCCGGCTTCTTTGGTGGAGTTGAGAAAGGCATTGAACAGGGGGTTTTTGCAGGGCCCGGTTTCCAGGATAAGGGGTCCCTGGGTCCCGTGGTAGTCGTCGGGTCCCTTGAGCCGGTTTTCGGCACGCATGAAATAAGGCAGGTTATGGGCATAATCCCAGTTTTCCATGCCCTCATCTTTGCTCCATTTTTCGTAGTCCATGGCATTGCCCCGGATGTAGATCATGCCGTTGATGGAGGATGATCCTCCCAGGACTTTGCCCCTTCCGTGGAAAACTTTCCGGCCGTGCATATGGGGTTCAGGCTCTGTTTCATAACACCAGTCATAAAATTTATTGCCAAGGGGATAGGTTAGGCCTGCAGGCATGTGGATAAAGACATCCCAGATATAATCCGGCCTGCCTGCTTCCAGGACCAATACCTGGTTGGAAGGATCTTTGCTGAGCCTGTTTGCAAGAACGCATCCGGCAGACCCTCCGCCAATTATTATATAATCATAATTTTTTTTCATCCTGTTTACTCCTTATTATAATAGTATCGGAATTTGCATTTAGCTGTTAGCCATTAGGCTTTAGCCAACAGCCAACAGCCAACAGCTAATGGCTAATAGCAAACAGCTAACCGCACAGTTCAATGATTTTCAGCGGTCAGGCTGATAAATCCCTGTACCAGATCATCAATGTTCATCTCTCCATCCCTTACCAGGGCTTGGAGGGCCACACCCTGGAGTCCTGATATAAAGCAGACTGCTGCTGCCCGGTTTGTTTGTTTTTTTGATATTTTGTCCAGGGCATTTTCAAAGGCATCCACAAATTTGTCATAGGCTGCCTGGATCTTTACAATTACGGGCCCCCGGATACCGCTGAATTCTGCAGCCAGCGAAGCAAGGGCGATGATGGTATCCGGGTGGTAAAGAAATCTTTCCATGAATATATCCATCATGCCTTTGATCATTTTTTTGTAACTTTCATGGTCTTTTTCCAGAAAATCAATATACTTGTCAAAACTCTGGTCAAGCTCTGCCACAACTTCTTCCAATATATCCGCCTTGGAGTTGTAATGGTGAAACACAGCACCGGTTGTCATGCCGATGTGATAGGCAATGTCCTGGATGGTTGTTTTATGGTATCCAAGTCGTGCAAATAGATGGGTGGCTGTCTCAAGAATTCGTTTTTTTGTAGCAACCCGCTTTGCTTCTTTTTTATTGACATGATCCAGTTTGGTGGGTGGGTCCAGCTTCGCACTTGGGTCTGTTTTGTATTCTGGATTTGGTTTGTCCATTTGCTTCTGTTTGTCCATTTATTTTTGTTTATCCATTGGGAATGTCTGATTTGTTGGACAGGGTTGAGTCATTGGTTCTGGGATATTCAATTCCAAGGCGGTCCAGGGTCTTATCAAGGGGAGTCCCATTTTTACTCCACCCCCGTATTTTATAATATTCCTGCCTCATATATTCCATATCAGTTTTTGAAATTTTATGGCCTTTGCCAGGGCCGTCGGGCAGGGCTTCTTCCACAAAACGTCTGGGCAGAGTGTCCTTATCCACTCCCTGGGCCAGGTTGAATAACCTGGTAAGGTTCCAGACTCTTTCCCCTGTTTCCATTATTGTGTCAGCAGTGATCTGCCTTCCTGTGGCAGCAGAAACCATTTCTCCATAGGTGTCGGCAGATATCCCATAGCTGCCGAAATCGCAATTTACCAGGGTGTCCGTACCTGCTGAATAATTTTGCAGGGCAGCCACCATTTTGGCTTTGTTCTTTGGGGAAAGGGGGTCAAGCTTCTGTCCCTCCCATTCACCTGCAAGTTCATAGGCCAGGGGAAATCCCCGCTGGTGGCAGCCGCCCCTGTCTGTTGTCATATAGGCAAGTCCCATGCCTGATACCCCCCTGGGACCCCAGGCCGGTGATTCAAGACCCTTGGTCTGGACGGCAATGTCAGAGGCATCCTGGCCAATCTCTCTGGCTGCTTGTCTTACTCCTTTGGACAAAATATTGCCAAGGCCTTCTTTTTGGGCTGCAATGGCATGGATCAGGTGTTCGGCTGCCACGACACTGCCGAATTTAAGATCAATGCCTTCAGGACAGGGAATCATCCCTTTTTCACAGGCTTCCATGGCAAATCCTATCACTGCCCCTGTGGACATGGAGTCCATGCCGTAGAGATCGCAGAGTTTTACCAAATGGGCCACGGCCCTGATGTCGGAAATATCCAGGTTGGATCCCATGAGAGCGGCACTTTCATACTCTATGATATCTGAAACAATACCTTTATATTTTCCAGTTCTGATGGCTCCGATTTTGCTGCACCGTATGGGACATCCCATGCAGGCGGAACTTCCCAGCCACAGATGTTTGGACTGCCCCTTGTCCCCCAGATCAGCGGCCTTTGAAAAAGTACCGTTGTGATAGTTTTTATTGGGGAGAAGGCCGGTCTCATTGGCAAACTCAACGGAAGCTGCTGTTCCTGCCTGGCGAAAAGACTCAACATCCGGGCTTTCTTCAAGCTCTTTAAAGGCCTTTTGACAGGCCAATGAAAATTTATCCGGATCATGGACCTGTACTGGCAGGCTTCCCCTCAGGGCAATTGCTTTCAGGTTTTTGGAACCCATGACAGCCCCTGCCCCGCCCCTGCCTGCCTGACGATTGTGTTCACAGCAGATCAAAGAATAGCTCACAAGATTTTCCCCTGCCTGGCCAATGCTGGCTATTTTAATGCTGTTATCTCCCAGTTCCTGTTTGATAAGTCCATTGGACTCAAGGGCATTGGTTCCCCAGATATTCCCGGCATCCCTGATTTCAACATTGTCATTATCAATCCATATATAAGAGGGTGTTTTTGCTTTTCCTTTAATAATGATGCCGTCGTATCCGGCATATTTGATTTCCGGAGAAAAACTGCCCCCAAAATAGGAATCCAGAAAAATATTGGTTAAGGGGGATTTTGTAACCACGCAGCCCCGCATGGCCGGTGCCATGGTGCCGGTAAGGGGTCCTGTCATAAACATGAGAAGATTGTCCGGACCCAGGGGATCTGTACCAGGGGAAACCCTGTCAAGTAGAAGCTTTGCTCCAAAACCTTTGCCTCCTAGGAAGTCCTGTTTCATGGACTCAGACACAGGAATAATTTCAGAGGATGAACAGGATAAATCAATCATCAGCAATTTGTTTGTATAGGCATCAGTCATTGATCTTTCCCCCATTTTTTGTTTCTATATGGACTAATTCAAGGGCTCCGGTGGGGCAGGCCTCAACACAGGCAGGATTTCCCTGGCACAGGTCACATTTATAGGCTTTTTTTGTTTCAGGATGTAAAAGCACCACCCCCATGGGGCAGTATTGGGCGCAGAGGCCGCAGCCAATGCATTTTTCCGGATCTATTTCCACAATTCCGTCCTTGGTTCTGTGAATTGCCTTTGTGGGGCAGACATTCATGCAATAGGCATTTTCGCATTGGTTGCAGACCACAGGAATATGGTAGAGATTTTCTTTTTCATTGCGGATAACAAGGCGGGCAAGCCTGGGATTGTATCCCTGGAACAGGGCAAAGGAACATGCCAGCTGGCAGATACTGCATCCGGTACATTTGTCAAAGTTTGTATGAATCAAGGCTTTGATGGCTTTTCTCCTGAATAGTATTGGTATTATAGTTAATGTAAATATCACATATTATGTACTATGTAAATATCTTTTTTTCTTGCTTTTAAAAAAACCTTGTGATATAGATTTCATTTGTAAATAACATATTACATACTATGTGATAGAAAAGTTGTTTGTAACTTTACGGTTTTACCTGTAAGGAAGGAACTATCAATTATGCTGAAAGTGACCAACGTCACCAAAAAATTCGGTGAACTGACCGCAGTCAATGATTTGAGCTTTGACGTCACCCAAGGTCAGGTGTTCGGGATTGCCGGGCCCAATGGTGCTGGAAAGTCTACCCTGTATAATCTGATCACCGGTCTTTATTCCTTTGAGGGCTCTATTTCCTTTAACAACCAGGAAATTGGCGGCCTGCCTCCCCATAAAATAGCAAATCTGGGTATTTCAAGAACATTTCAGATTCCCCAGACTTTTCCAAGCCTGAGTGTTGAAAAAAGTATTGAAGTGGGGAATTATTTTGGTTCCAAAGACGGTTTTGAACAGAACTATGTGGACAGGATACTGGAATTTACAAATTTAAAGGATAAAAGGGATGCCATGACGGGCCAGCTGAATCTTCTGGACAAGAAGATGCTCATGATCGGTGCAGCCCTTGCCACCAAACCTGAGATTTTAATGCTGGACGAACCCATGGCAGGATCCAATGCCAAGGAGATAATAAAACTCATGGATTTGATAAGGCGGATCAACCAGGACCTGAAGGTAACTATCATTATTATCGAACATTTTATGAAGGTGCTCACAGAATTGACTGAAAAGCTCCTGATCATTGAAACCGGAACTGAAATCTGCTGTGGCGACCCAAAGGAAGTGACCTCTGATCCCAGGGTGATTGAATCTTATCTGGGAGGTAACAATGATTAAGGTCCAGGATTTAAATGCATTTTACGATGATTTTCATGTGTTGAAAAATGTTTCCCTGGAAGTGGGAAAGGGACAGGTTGTTGTCATGCTTGGCCCCAACGGCCATGGAAAATCAACGGTTTTAAAGTCCATCTGCGGACTGGTGGACAAGGTGTCTGGAATTATTTCCTATAATCTGGAGAATATTACAGGTAAGGGATCGGAAAAACTGGTCAACCAGGGAATCACCTATATTGCCGAGAACCGGGAATTATTCCCGGAAATGTCAGTGCTGGAAAACCTTAAACTGGGCGCCTATTCAATGTCTGCCAGGCCCCATGAAAAAAAGAATCTTGAAAAGGTTTTTTCTTTATTTCCAAGACTGGCAGATCGTCAGACCCAGCTGGCATCCACCATGAGCGGGGGTGAGGCCAGGATGCTTGCCATTGCAAGGGGTCTCATGTCCAATGCAAAATTTCTTGCCATTGATGAACCCTCCCTGGGGCTGCAGCCAAATCTCAGGGACGAGGTGGCAAGGATCATAAAGGAGATCAACAGCCAGGGTATAACTATCCTGGTGGTGGAGCAGAATATACCCCAGATCACCGAGCTTGCCGACAAGATCTATGTGCTGGAGGAGGGAAGTATTTCCTTTGAAGGCAGCAAAGAGGAAGCCCTTGGCAATGATCATTTAAAAGAAATATTTCTTGGCATGTAAGGGAGAAGATAAAGATGCTCATTGAGATTATAGATGTCATCATCAGCGGCTTGATCAATGGATCAGTCTACGCACTCATGGCCGTGGGACTCACCCTGATTTACGGGGTATCCAAAGCCTTTAATTTTGCCTATGGATCATTTTACAGCATGGGCGGCTATATTGCCTTTCTGCTGTTTGGTGCGTCTTTTATAAACAATTACCTGGTTGTCTTCTGCCTGGCAGTTCCCATTCTTCTGGTATTCGGCTTTTTCATTGAAAAATTTCTGGTGGCCCCTTTGCGCAAAAGGGATGACTGGGAAATAAAGGTCATGATGATCACCCTGGGGCTGGCCCTGTTTCTGGACAATTCTTATCAGGTGGTATTTGGCGCCCGGATGAAGTCTTTGCCCTCTATTCTGGAAGGATCATTTGAGTTGGGCGAGTTTATCCTGTCTTACCAGGATGTGGGTATTTTCATCCTGTCCATTGGCGGCATCTTGATATTCCGCTGGTTTCTCAATAATACCAGGACAGGTATGTCGGTGCGGGCTGTTGCCCAGAACCCGGCAGGAGCTCAGATCGTGGGAATTCCCAAGGATTTTGTCTTTGCAGCAACCTTTGCTATTTCCACGGTCATGGTGGGCATGGGCGGAATTCTCCTGGCCCAGAAATATTTTATTACCCCCACAGGTGGCTGGGATATCCTGGTCAAGGCCTGGGTGATCACAGCTTTTGGCGGAATGGGCAGTATCAAGGGAAGTCTTTATGCCGCCTTTATCGTGGGTATGCTGGAAGCATTTGTGGGGTGGTATTTTGGAATGACCTGGACGCTTATCGCGTTATTTGCAGTATTATTGACAACCCTGGCAATAAGACCCCAGGGACTTATGGGGAAATGGGGATAAAATAATGGAACATAAACGCATTGCTATTCTTTTAGCTGTTATCTGGGGGATTGTTGCCATTTTACCCCTGTTTTTCGGCAGTACCAATTTTATCATGCATATTCTGATCATGTGCCTGATCTGGTCGGTGGTCGCCTCCTGCTGGGATTTGATCATGGGATTTGCAGGGATTTTTTCCTTTGGACAGGTGGCATTTTTTGTAATCGGGTCCTATTCATCTGCCATTGTCTCAGCCAGATTCGGGGTTGCTCCGATATTTTCCGTCTTCATTGCCGGCGGTATTACCGCAATCCTGGGTATCTTGGTGGGACTTCCCTGCCTCAAGCTCAAGGGTGCTTATATAGCCCTGGTTACCTTTGCCGTGCACATGATCCTGGAACCAGTACTTAAGGGAGATATTGGCAAGGCCTTGGGCACGGGTGGATCCAGGGGGATTCTCACCATAAACCCCATGAATATATTCGGGTATACCTTTTCCAGTTCTGAGCCTGTTCCCTATTTTTATCTTATGCTTTTTGTTGCCGTGCTCTGCTCAGCCATTATATTTCTGGTCATTAAATCCCATTGGGGAACCGCTTTCCTGGCATTAAAGGATGCAGAAGATTTTGCCACCTGCCTTGGAGTCAGCGCCTTTAAATATAAACTTATGGTATTTGCCCTGACATCTTTTTTAACCGGCATGATCGGTGGCTTTTATGCACATTATGTGGGCATGCTGTCCACAAGGATGCTGGGTATTGATCTTTTTGTCACCCTCATGGTAATTCTGGTCATTGGCGGGGTGGGCAAATTCCCGGGCGCTATCATTGGTGCCTTTATAACCATTGCCCTTAACGAGATGCTGTCTCCTATTGGTTCCTACAGGCCCATTATTCTGGGTGCCCTGGTGGTGATCCTGGTTCTGGTGCTGCCCGATGGTATTGTTGGGCTGTTTGAAAAGATTTTTCCCAAAAAGACGACCAAAAAGAAGTATGAAGTAACCCATTAATAATAATATTTATAAAGGAGCTAGTATGAAAAAGACATTGAGTTTGCTGTTAATTCTTGTTGTAAGTATGTTCATGGCCCAGGGTGTCTGGGCAGCGGACACGATCAAGGTTGGTGTGCCCCTGTCCATGACAGGACCCTATACAGATACCGGGGATAATTATTGGAAAGGTATTAAAATGGCCATTGATGAAATCAATGAGGCTGGCGGACTCCTTGGCAAACAAGTGGAGCCGGTTCGTTTTGATGCCCAGGAATTCGCACCTGAAAGAGTAATGCAGGGTGCTGATTATCTATGTGGAAAATTGAATGTTGATTCTGTCCATGCTGGATGGGCTGGCTGGGGACAGGATGTCCGTGCCTATGGAAAATATACAGCCCCGTTCTTTGCCGATGATGGTTCCCAGGCAGCTGTGGATGTCTACAAACAGGATAAAAAACAATACAATAATATTTTTCAGCTTACTGATACCGGCATCAACCAGGGCCAGAGCATGTTTAATGTACTCATGGCTCTTCCCTATGAATATCCCAATAAGAAAGCTGTTATCATAACAGCAGACGATGCCTGGGGTACAGAAGTAGGCGATACCCTGAAAAAGAATTTCAAGGAAAAAGGCTGGAAAGTTGCCATGCATGAACTGGTTCCCTATGGAACCAATCAATGGGGTCCTTTGCTTACCAAAATCCGTAAGATCAAACCAGCCATCATCCATGTTGAAATCGTTTCTGCCCAGGAAGTAATCACATTTTTCCGGCAGTTCATGAAAAAACCCACCAATTCCATCCTTAGCTATGGATACTCCCTGGTTCCCAGGGAAGTTGTTGAAACCATGGGTAAAGAAGCTGATGGCCTGCTGGGTGAAGTGCCCACAGCCATGCCTACTCCCAAAGCACCCACACCTGAAGCCCAGGCCTGGCTGGATAAATTTAACGGCATCTGGAAACATCTGCCCCAGGCTGGATCATGGGCTGCCTACAGCGGCGTTAAAGCATGGGCCACAGCCGTTGAGGCTGTTGGAGATGAGAAAAAACATGAAGAGGTCAGCAATTATATTGCCACCAAGGGATATAAAGGTGAAACAGGATGGTGGAAATGGGATGAGGACCATGTCATGAGAGCTGGCGGGGATGTTCCAATAGCCCATTACCAGGTTCAGAATGGGGAGATGATTGCCATTTTCACTGATCCACCGGCAAAACCCTATAAAGACTATAAATTTCAGGTCCCCAGATGGATAAAATAATTCATTAAGAAACCTGAAATCTGAATAAAAATGGCCGTCCCTTGCATTGGCAAAAGGATGGCCATTTTTTTATGGCTGGGACCGCATTGACCTCGCATACCAAATCTTTTATAATTTTCAAACCTGTTTAAAAAATTTTTTGAATTGAAATGGAGAAAAAATGATTTCTACCTCAGTTTTTTTTGCCTTTGGTTTGACGATTTTTGCCGGTCTTGCCACTGGTGTCGGAAGTGCCCTGGCTTTTTTTGCAAAAAAGACCAATACAAAATTCCTGTCTTTGGCCCTGGGTTTTTCCGCCGGTGTCATGATCTATGTTTCAATGATTGAAATTTTTGTCAAGGCCAGGGATGCGCTGGAGGCGGCAATGGGAGCCACCAGAGGCTATTGGTGGACCACCATTGCTTTTTTCAGCGGGATCCTGCTAATTGCGCTGATCGACAAGCTGGTTCCTTCATTTGAAAACCCCCATGAAGTCAGAGTGGTTGAGGATATGACCGGGGATGCCTCTAAAAAACAGGCATTGCTTCGGATGGGGATGTTTTCCGCATTGGCTATTGCCATTCACAATTTTCCGGAAGGGCTGGCAACCTTTACCAGTGCCCTGGCAGATCCTACACTTGGAATCAGCATTGCAGTGGCCGTTGCCATCCACAATATCCCGGAAGGCATTGCCGTTTCCGTCCCCATCTACTATGCCACAGGCAGCAGGAAAAAAGCATTTTTCTATTCATTTGCATCCGGTCTTTCCGAACCAATCGGCGCCCTTGTCGGATACGGCCTGTTCTACCGGTATTTTAACGACATTACATTCGGACTTTTATTTGCCGGTGTTGCAGGGATTATGGTCTTTATTTCCCTGGATGAACTGCTGCCTACGGCGGAAAAATACGGGGAGCACCACCTGGCCATTTACGGTTTGATCTGTGGGATGGGTGTCATGGCCTTGAGTTTGCTGCTGTTCGCCTGATCAGGAGGAATTAACACTGATATTTCAAAATATATATTTCTTTGTGAACTTCCATGGGAAAAAGTTTTTACTCCGAAAATAAGGATATATCCAGATGAAAAATAAAATATCAATAATTTTCAGCCTTGTCTTTTTGGTCTTTTTTATAAACTCCTGTGGCCTGAAACAGCCCAGCGTCTCGGATGGTCCTGAAAAACCAAAAAATGTGATCATGATCATTGGGGATGGAATGGGGCCGGAGCAGGTTGGGCTTTTGCTCACCTATGCCAGGCAGGCCCCGGATTCAGTTATCCAGGATAAAAAAACCGGTTTTGATAAAATCATGGAACAGGGCGGTTCTCTGGGTATCTCTCTGACAAATGCCTACAATGTTCTGGTCACGGATTCTGCTGCCAGCGGAAGTCAGATGGCAACTGGTCAATATTCCGGGGCTGAAATGATCGGCTTGAATTTCAGGGGTGATCCCGTTGAAACTGTCCTTGAAAAAGCCATTAAGGCTGGAAAATCAACAGGTCTTGTCTCAGATACCAGGGTGACCCATGCAACTCCGGCTGCTTTTGCATCCCACCAGGTCCACAGGAAATTTGAAAATGCAATTGCCAGGGAAATGCTGGATACAGGGCCTGATGTGATCCTGGGAGGCGGCCTAAAACATTGGATTCCCAAAGAAGGCAACACCAGGGGCTCTGTTGTTAGGAAAGAATTGGAAGGGATGACAAAAGGGTCGGTTAAGATCAAGTCAAAACGAAGGGACAGTGAAAACCTTATAAAGGATGCCCTGGAAAAAGGATATGCCCTGGCCTTTAACAGGGAGCAGATGGAAACTGCCCAGGGTAAATTGCTGGGTTTGTTTGCCTCCTCTGCCATGCCCAATGCAATCCAGGTGTCCAATTCCCTGGATGATCCAAAAAGATCCATTCCCACCCTGAAGGAAATGTCAGCCAAGGCCATTGATCTCCTGTCTGAAAATGATCAGGGTTTTTTTCTGATGATTGAAGCAGGGCAGATTGACTGGGCTGCCCATGCCAATGATACCGGCCTCATGCTCCATGAAATGTTCCGGCTGGATGAAACCCTGAACTATGTCCTGGACTGGGCAGAGAACCGGGATGATACCCTGATTATTGTAACGGCAGATCATACCACCGGCGGTTTCGGGTTCAGCTACACGGGCAGGGATCTGCCAGAAGCAAAGTCATTGCCAGGGAAAATGTTCCAGGACAAGGAGTACAAACCCGGGTATAATTTCGGTGACCCCAGGGTGTTGGATAAGATTTACAGTCAGAAACTGAGCTATGGGGATATTTTTGCCAGATTTGACGGATTGCCCAAAGAGAGGCAGACATCGGAAAATCTTGCAAATCTTGTGAACCGGTTCACAGCTTTTCCCATAACTTCTTCCCAGGCAAAAAGAATTCTTGAAACAGAGGATAATCCCATTTACTCTGCGGGTCACTCTGCCCTGGGTTCAAAACAGGTTCCAAAACTGGACAACAAAGACGAATTTTTTGTTTATCAAAGATATAACAATCGGAAAATCCTTCTGGCCCTGGAAGTTGCCGGGGATCAATTTGTTGTCTGGAACACTGGGACCCACACCAATACACCAGTACTGGTGTTTACAAAGGGAAGCCCCTCTGCCATGGCACCCTTTGCCAGGGTGCTCCACCATACACAACTGGGGCAGCTCACCATTGATGTGGTAACGGGCAGGTAAGGAAATTTAAATCATGGCGAACAAGGGTAAAGCATTTGATA
>JAOZST010000306.1:0-2703 GCA_029939535.1 Desulfobacteraceae bacterium
ACAATGAGCTGACAGACACTGCAAATGCAATCAAAAATGTTTGCGCCATATTTGAAAAAACCATCAAGGCTAATAAAACCAGTTCCCTGCCCATCTCCTTTTTTTCACAGGAAAATAATAAAAAAAAGTGGTCCATTGTTATCCAGGTTCCGGACAATCATGAAATATTCCTGGCACAACTTGAGGCAGTGGCTTTTAATTCCCTGGATAACGGCAACTATGAAACCCTGATTCTGGTGCCGGAAAATAACAACCAATACATAAACCAGGTATTGGATTCCCTGGAAGGAGATATAAAGCTGCTAAAGGTTGCCAAGGGGCAAAATAAAATTGATCTAATGAACAAAGCCCTGAAAACTGCAAAAGGAGAAAACCTTATATTCCTTGAAAAAAATCTGGCCCCGCTAAAAAATTGGCTTACAATTCTGGACAAAGGTTTTTCAAAACATGGCGACATCAAGGCTTTCGGCGCAAGAATATCCAACAAGGATGGCAAAATAGCTAATGCAGGAATGGTGGTAGACTACAACCACACACCGGTTTCAGCCTACCAGCATCTGGAATTTAACTTTACCTGCGCCCTAAAAAAAAGAAGTTTCCAGATGGTGGACTATTTTCTTGCCGTAAAAAAAGAATTATTTTTCAAGGCTGGAGGGTTCAGTTCCGGGGCTGGGGATTATATGTTTCTAGATTTTTGCCTCAAAGTCCAGGAATGCACAAAGGACCCTGATACGATTATCTATCTGCCTGATCTTAAAATGATCTTCCTGGACAAGACCCCGGAAAAAACAAATATGAGCCATGCTATTCATTTCTACGGTAAATGGAACGGATTTTTATGGGAATCTGAAAAAAACCTGCAGAAAGAAGATGGCGTGTCACCCAAAGATTTAACCCATGCCAGATTATCTTCTGCAATACAGGCATTCAGGTAGGAAGCTGTGAACGACCAAACCCTTTATATCAGGGCAGATGCTTCCAGCACCATGGGAACAGGGCATGTCATGAGATGTATTGCCCTGGCCCAGGCATGGCAGCATTGGGGTGGAGCTGTATGCTTTATCACCCATGTTTCAAGCCCTGTTTTGAGATCTATAATTCTGGCCCAGGGATATGAACACAAAAACATCCAAACACCATGCCCTGATCATGCAGACATACACCAGACCCTTCAGTTTATTGCCAGCCATAGCTTAAACCAAAAACAAATATCCTCCCCTGCCTGGGTTGTCCTGGATGGATACCATTTTAATCCGGAATATCAAAAAGCCATCCAGGGAGCTGGATATCGGGTGTTGGTTCTGGATGATCATAATCATCTGCACAAATATTATGCTGACCTTCTCCTTAATCAGAATCCTGCTGCTCTTAGTTATGGGTACAAGTGTTCAAACAATACCCAAAAATTATTGGGAACCAGATACACTCTGATTCGAAATGAATTTTTATCCAAAACCGATAAAAAAAAATCCACCCCCAAAAAGGCTACCAGAATACTGATTACCCTGGGCGGAGCAGACACTGGCAATATCACCCCTTGTATCATCCAGGCGATACAAAATCTTAATGACGCGGACCTGGAAATCAGGGCGGTTGTGGGGCCGTCCAATCCCCGCCTTGACACTCTGAAATCAATAATAACCAGAAAAAAAATTGATATCCGGCTGGTTCAAAATCCAGACATGCCAGAAATTATGGAATGGGCGGATATTGCTATAACCACTGGAGGGAGCACCTGCTGGGAATTGTGTTTCATGGGCCTGCCCTTTGTGGTGATTCCCATTGCCCAAAACCAGATGGATATTGCTAAATGTTTGAAAAGGGATATGATAGCTGTCAACCTCGGCCCGATTGACAACTCAACCCCAAAAAAAACAACTGCTATCCTGAAAGATCTGATCCACTCCCCCCTCAAACGAGAAGTAATGTCTGCCCTGGGAAAAGACATTATTGATGGGGGCGGGGCAAAGCGTGTAATCAGACAGATGCTCACAGGGATAATCCACACTAAAAAAAATAATCACCTTAAAAATAGCACAAAAAAGATCAGCCAATTTTTCTATACAGGGTACAAATCCAAATTGCCTATAGGGCATGTAAAATCTACAAAACAATCCCAAATAATATCCATTGGATATACCATTGAAAAACCCTTTCAAGGTCTTAGCCTGTGTCCTGCTCTTTTAGAAAAAGCCCTTAAACAATTAAAACACAAAAGCAAAGCAGACAATTTAAACAATTGCACATTTGAACTTGAACCCCTGCCCCATTCCTGCAAAAACAGATTAACCATCACTCTTATTTCTGATAAAAACAGTTGGATCAACCCATATTTATTTCAACTTTTTGTTCAAATACTGCTCCAGGGACATAGGGTAAGGTGGATTCATCATGTCTGCTTTATCACTGCCTCTGATATTGTTTTTTATTTGAGCTGCGGCCAGCTTGCACCAGCTAAGATACTGGACCTAAACAAGCACAACATAGTTGTCCACGGCAGTCCCTTGCCAAAAGGAAAAGGCTGGTCGCCCATTTCCTGGCAAATTCTGGAAGGGCAAAACATTATTACCCTAACCCTGTTTGAAGCAATGTCAACAGTGGACAGCGGAGCGATTTATCTCCAAAAAAAAATGGCATTTAACGGTAATGAACTCATTGATGAAATCCGTGAAAAAACAGCCCGATACACCATTGATCTCTGCA
>JAOZST010000307.1:0-2674 GCA_029939535.1 Desulfobacteraceae bacterium
TCATCTGTAATGGGATAATCATGAAGCTCAAACTCAGCCACATAGTTCTGGGCATCAATTACATTCTGTATACACTCATATTTTTCATGTTTTGAATCAACAACAAAAAAAACATACTCATCTGTATTGGCAATTTTTCCAAAAACAGTTATAATTCCGGCTTCATTGCCATTGCCAATGTAATACTTGCTCCCTCTTGCCACATAGGTTCCGTCTTCACAGGGGTAAAGTTTCATGGAAGATGAGTAGATATCTGCACCATGATCTTGTTCCGAAAGGCCGAAAGCGCAAAGGGGATTTTCCCGTAAGGTTTCAACAGCCTTATTTTTATAGGCTTCGTTATCCCCCAGGAATACCGGATCTAAACCCAGGGTGGACACATGATACATGTACCAGTAAGCCATACCGTAAAACCCGCAAATTTCTGAAAATTCGAACATTCTGTATGTGCTGTAATACTGATTTTCTGATCCATATCCTTTTGGCAGAAAAAGGGTTTCAAAAATTCTTTCTTTTTTAATAAATTCCGCAAAATCATAGGTGAATTCACGGGCATGATAATCCTCATTCAATTTTTTTAAACCCTTGTTTTCAAACCATTCAATGGTTTTCAGCATAATCTCTTTGGATCTTTGGTCGGGATAATTTCTGTCCTGGTATTTTTGTGGATTAAAGAGCAACATTTTTATCTCCTTCTTAAGTCAGTATACGAACTAACAATAGTTAAAAAAATGCTTTGCCTCATCTGTTTATGGCCTAGGCCCCCAGAAAGAGGCTTCGCAACAGGCGCTTAAAAATGATTTTTTCTTCCATGGTAAAATCTTCCAGCAAGATTTCATTGCCTTCTCTTCTCACATCAATCAACTCCTCTTTGAGATTATTGGCCTTTTCTGACGGATAAAGTCTGAAAACACGTTTATCATCTTTATCTGGTTTTTTCTCGATCCAGTTACCATCATACAGGCGATCTATGATGCCGGATAAAGTTGCTTTGTCAAGGATCAACAACTTCCCCAGCTCAGTGGCGGTTACCCCTTCCTCATACCAGATACCCTCGAGGATAAGGTGCTGCATATTGGTCAGTCCATAGGGGATCAACTTTTTTTTTAGCAGGCCATGGGCTTTTTGATGGGCTTTGGCCAGGAAAAAAAATGTACAATCCGGAACATTGTTTGGTAAACTATCCATGTAAACTCCTTTGTATACGAACAAATAACGCAAACTAGTTTATTTGTCAAGGCAATTTAAACCCTTACAAGGACACCACCGTTATTCATGCTGAGAAAGCAGTTGAATTTGCCATGGAAAAGGGCACTCCATATTTGAATCAGGAATGAATAAAAAATACAGGATATCCCCCTGGAAGAAAGGCCCGGAAAAAATGGTGTTAGAGCAAGCGAAACTCTACACTTTTTCTTTGAAGGCAAGCTGTTAGAATTTTAAATGAGTAATTTTTTGATTGCAAAATCAAGCCAGTCCCATGTCAATTCGTTCCAGGACCTTTTGTTTTTCATCCGGGAACTTATACCCCTCATAGTCATGGGTAAACACCAGGTCTCCTTTTGGAGTACGCCAATGGTTGCCCATGTGGTCAAAGCAGACCTTTGAGGTTACTTCCAGGGCAGATATCATACGTTTGAGTTCCAATAGAGTTTCTTTTGGTGTTAAAAGGGTAAATTCTCCCCTTTGAACCTGATCCTGGATCGGGGTGCCGGGTATAGATCTGAAGGGCCTGGAGCGAATGTAGTGGGGATTGACGGCGTTAAGAACCCTGGCTGTGTTGTCGGCATGCTGGTTTGATTTTTTTTTGCTCCCAAGTCCGGGCATCCAGTATTCAGACACCTGGAATCCGGCAGCCATGGCTTTCTGCCCTCCCAGAATATGGCCTTGTGCATCTACTCCCTTTTTTATCTGTTTGAGAAGGTTGTCATCCCCGGTCTCCAGTCCCAGGTGAACCCGGTCCAGACCGGCGGCTCTGATGTTCTTAAGATTTTCCAGGGAACGCTGGGCAATGGTACGGGCCCGGGCATAGGTTGTTATCCGGGAAATGGAGGGAAAGGTGTTTTTTAAATGGGTCAGAGCCTGGATCAGATCATTTGGTTTCATGATCATGGAATTTCCGTCCTGGATAAATGCGGTTTTTCCTCCTGCAACAAGCCATTGGATGAGCATATCCGCGCCCTGGTGATAATTAAGGTCTGGCACACGGTCAATCAGGGCAAGGATGGTTTCCCGGGTAATCCTGCCACCATGGTTTAGACGGACGGATTCAGATTTCAGGTCCTTGACCAGGGCAGCCATGGCATTGATATCTGCTTTGATTTCATTCAAAGATCTGAGTTTAAATTTCTTGGTCTTGTACATGGCGCAGAAAGTGCATTGATTCCATGGGCAGTTCCGGGTGAAACGCACAAGCAGGGAAGCGCTTCCCCCTTCACTGGGGGGACGGTATACGCCTGTTTCAAAGGGATAGGCAGTTGTGGTCATTATCTACTCTTTTTTTTGGTTGATCATAGTGAATCCTACCACATCCCGCCATCTGCAACAATTAGAATTCTTATAACCCGTTTGCAGGAATCATTAGATCCCTAAAATGCTGTATTTTTATTCTGCTAAAATATTGTAGAAGAATATTTATAATTTTGATAATATCCCATTGTTTTTATATACAAAC
>JAOZST010000024.1:0-30811 GCA_029939535.1 Desulfobacteraceae bacterium
TTGAGGTTCTTTCCTCTTTTGACCCGGTTGTGAAATACAGCGTATCAAATGAGAACGAGTTCATAGCCGTTTATATGAATAAGGAGTTTTTACCCATTGCAACTAAATTACAGAACCATGAGAAAAACCCGGTGATCGGCAATGACTTTGTTTTTGTGAGTTCTACCAACAAAGATGTGACCAATCCACTTGTTTCTTCAAGCCTCCTGGCCCAGGGGACGACAGCAATTTATGAAAATAAGATCGACAATTACATAGTTACAGTCTTTCCTGTCAAGAGTTTCAGTGATCAGCAAATCGGGGTTATGGTTTACGTTTATAATGCTTCCATGCTTTTTAACACATTGAATACGGTCCGATGGGGAGTCGCGATCCTCTGCATACTATTGCTGGCTGGCATTGTGATTCCCATGGTATTTATCCTTAGAAAAATAACCATTCCCATTAACACCATCACCGCAGGAATGAGCGAAGGTGCCGAACAGGTGGCCTCTGCATCCGGCCAGGTATCTTCGGCCAGCCAGTCTTTGGCGGAAGGGGCATCCGAGCAGGCAGCATCCATAGAAGAAACCTCAGCCTCCATGGAAGAAATGTCTTCTATGACCAAGAAAAATGCTGAAAATGCAGGACAAGCCGATACTCTTATGAAAGAAGCCAACCGAGTTGTTGATAGGGCAAATACATCAATGGATCAACTGACTCTTTCAATGAAAGATATTTCTAACGCCAGTGAAGAAACGTCTAAAATCATTAAAAGCATTGATGAAATTGCTTTTCAGACCAACCTTTTGGCCTTGAATGCTGCTGTGGAAGCAGCCCGTGCAGGAGAGGCAGGAGCTGGTTTTGCTGTTGTTGCAGAGGAAGTCAGGAATCTTGCCATGCGATCTGCAGATGCAGCTAAAAATACAGCAGAACTGATTGAAGAAACAGTTAAGAAGGTAAGTGACGGATCAAAACTTGTGGCAACAACCAACGACACTTTTACTAAAGTAGCAGAAAGTACAGGCAAGGTTGGAGAACTGGTGGCAGAAATTTCAGAGGCTTCCAAAGAGCAGTCCAACGGTATTGATCAGGTTAATCTGGCCATTACTGAAATGGATAAGGTAGTCCAACAGAATGCAGCCAATGCAGAAGAATCTGCTTCTGCATCCGAAGAAATGAATGCCCAGGCTGAACAGCTTAGAGACTATGTTGGAGATCTTGTTGCACTTGTCACCGGGAAAAGAGAAAGTCAAACTGGAGGGTCCTCTCAGATAACGACTCGAAAAATTGTTACAAAACCTGGAGCAGCTCCTGTATTAGGTAAAAAAATGCTAACCAATTCAAAGGAAGTCAGGCCCGATCAAGTGATACCTTTTGATGATGACGACAATTTTAAAGACTTTTAACAATTAAATGATAATGCTTAATATGACCGGGATAAACTGGCAGGCAGGAGAATTGATAAAAACCAGACCAGATATCCCGGTTATATACGATCACACCGCCCATCACGGTGTTCTGGACGCGGCGATGGACTTTATTCAAAAACTATTTTCCAAAATTGATTTGGCAAAATTGATTTGGCAAAGATAATTACAGACCTCGTAAATATTAACTTGCTATGGCCTTTTTTTTGGACAATGTATCCACTCATAGAACCATAAAAGTGAAATTGCAAAATATGGCTATGCTCTGGTATCCATAATTCTTTTTTAAAGATAGAACTCCGGTGTTCTGATAAATTTCAATGGTAATAACACAAATGGCCTATACTTCATTTCCCACATAAATTTTGAATTTTCTTCCTCAAAAAATATTTTCAGATAAGGCAAATTGAGCCCCCTCAACGGGCGACTATTTTGTCTATAAGTCCTCAGTTTAATGGGACTGAGCACTATAAGGTGAAGCCACCGTCTTCCCAAATTCAAAACGACCCCCAGACTATCCCTGTTAGTCCGCATTGTTAGTTCAAAATCAACCAGCCACAATATTGTTTAATAAATGTCTTGCAAAGCTGTGTAACAACCTGCCCAGCCTGAAAACTGAATAAATTGATATTTGCTTACCACAGAGGTCGGGATGAATTTCAGCTCACTGATTAGGTCACCGAATTGTTGCTCACGAACAGATGCTGTCTTTACTTTTGGTGCCTGTGACGTGGTAAAGCCCACAGAGGGTTACATCACAATGTCCCATAGATAGTTCCCCTTCTTCAGTATTAGCCTTCATCAATATTCGTCTTTTTCAATATTTAATAAAGCAGCATGTCTGACGATCTTCTCCCGGGAAGTATTAACCAGTTCAACCGCTTTTACCTTATCAATATTCAGGGCCTTTTTATATTTATCGGCAATGAGACCTGCCTTTCGATCAACCTTTGTTTTCCCATCATTCATGGGAATATTGCCCAATTCCCTGGTAAAGGAACAGACATACCGGCTCCTATCCCCATTACTGAGTTCCTGGGGCTTTACATCGAAATTAGTCACCTGCTTCATGGCATGAAGTATATTTTCAGGCAGATGAAGCTTCATAGCCGCAATCCTGCCGAGGCTATTGTATGAAAGTCCGATTATTGATTTTGCAGCCTTTTGCAATGAAACTTGACCATCATCCCTGGCAACCTCAATCATAATATATTTATCCTGGGCAAACAATGCCACAAGGTATTCTCCCAGATCATAAATCATTGCGCTTACCTGGAGGGCATCTGGATCATTGTAACCGCCCTCAAGGGCTATCTGCTTTGCCATAAGACCACGTTGAAGCCCTTTTAAGGCTTTTTTGGCCAAAAGCTTTGTATTAGCAAGATCTTTCAGTGTTTCATAAATTTTTAAACTTGCTGCTGCCAACCTGATTTCATCGGTGCCGAGAATAATCATTGCCTCGGGAATGGTGGAAATACCCTTGCTTGCAAAATTTCTATAAAAAGAAGAATTAACAAGTTTCAGCATTTTTAAAGTCAGCGCCAGATCCTTTAGAATCACCTGGGCAATATCATTGGCAGATGAATATTTCATGTTCAAAATCTTATTGACATCATTGATTTGTCTGGAAAAGGATATGAAAGTCTCATGGGTTTTCATTTTTTTCAGAATCGAGTTCACAAAGACCCTGTAGTCAGAAGGGTCTGAAGGGATATCCAAAGGATCTTTTCCCACAACATTTCCGCTCAAAGATGTCAGGCAGACTGTATCCAGTTCTATACCTGCATGGGGTATTTCAGCTTCACCCATTTAGACTCCATTTTTAAAACTAGCTTGAAAATAATAAAAAATAACCTCTATAATAAACAAAATATCTTAGTCTTTTTAATGACAATTTTCAATTTATTTATACAACAGGCCTGGAAATGAATGAAGAACAGGAAAAACTGAAAGAATTGGAAAAACGAATTTTAGAGCTGAAATCCCGTTTTTCCAACTACAATATTGTAAGGATGAGGGAAGCATTGCGCTATCTTTCCGGGTCCAAGTCTGAACTTTTCATAAATATCCCCTTTCTTATACATATCAATCTGCCTGAGTTCCCGGGATTTATTGATTCAGACATCCCTGCCCACGGGATTTTTAATTTCGAAAAATCGGGATTTTATAGGGAAGCCCTGAAACAAAACAAGATACCCAGGGAAGCAATTTCCCGGTGCAAAACAATGGATCCTTGTATCCAGGGGTTCTATCATATAGGAAGTCTCGGTACTTTTACCCAGTCTTTGGGATCTGATTTTGACTATTGGGTGATCATAGACAAAGAAAAAATTTCTGAGCGCAGGTATTACAACCTTGAAAAAAAACTGGACCATATTGTTAAATTCAGCCGGGAAAGCTATGCTCAGGAAGTCACATTCTTTATTATGGACCAGAAAGATATACAAAGAAATTGCTATGCCGGGTTTAAAGATCAGGAAACCCTGACAGCTCCTAAAATATTTCTAAAAGAGGAATTTTACAGAACCTTTTTGATGATTGCCGGAAAAATCCCTTTATGGACACTGGTACCCAGCAAGGGAGATCTTTCAACATATACTTCCCTTGCTAAATCTATTTCATCCATCACAGGATTGAAACGGATTTCCCGGGAATTTATTGACCTGGGACATATTGAAAAACCTGAAAACCATGACATCTTAAAAGGTCTCTTATGGCACATCTGCAAATCCAGATTTGATCCAGTCAAAGCCCTGATAAAGTCTACCATGGTTTTTTCATACGGGTTTGGCAAGCCCGGGCAGTCAGGTCTTTTATGCGATGAAATCAAGGCAGGGTATTCAAACGCCGGAATTGATGATTATAGAGTTGATCCCTATAAGCTGCTCTTTGACAAAATCATAAAATTCCATGAAGAACATGATCCCAAAGGACTTAACCTTATTAAAAATGCCATATTTTTAAGGCTGTGTGGATATCCCCAGGTTCTGGCACCGGAAACAGGCTCCCCCAAAAAACAATTGCTGGACTGGTATATCCGAAACTGGAACCTCAGCCAGAACCAGGTCGATAAGATGCTCGCCTATACCAAATGGGATGAGCAGGAAAAACTTCTGATTGAACGGGCAATTATAGACCGGCTTGCCCTTATGTACCAGACCAAAAGCAAGGATCTTACTCCAGCCTTAGCAGGAAAGAATCTTTCTGCCGGTGGAAAAAGAAATTTTAAAATTCTTATGCATAAAACCAAAGAGCGTTTAAACAGAACAGAGAAGAAAATCCCTGAATGTTCCGCCTACTTAAAAAGACAAAAATTCCAGCTTTTTATTCTTCAGCAAAAAAAAATCAATTCCTGGCACCTGTCTGCTTATCTCAATGGCGAGACTTTTCCCCAAAAACTCTATAAGACCCAATCTCTTCTGGGTCTCATGGGATGGATTTTTGAGAACCAACTTTATGATCGCGCACAAACTTCCATAAAAATTGATGTCCAATTAAACCTGTTTGAAAACAATAGCACCCCTGTGGACCCTGACAAATTATATCTGGCCTTTCAGCCGCTAAAACCCTTGTCCGATGATATCTTTGAAAAAAAACCATCCTGGTCAAAACTGATGATTCTTTTAATATACAGCAGAACAAAAGAAAAATCATGTATCGAAAAAATCGAATTCCTGGCATTAAACACCTGGGGAGAATTGTTTCTGGATATATTGGAGCTTGACACAACAAAAAGCATGGGGGATACATATAGGGATACTGCTGTAAAGATTGATGAATACAAAGGAACCAATCAAAGACTTTATTTTTTCCAATTGGCATCCCAATTTGATTCAAATGCAGTCTTTGAAATCAAACAACACCTGGACGCCAGATTCTTAACAAGGACTGGCTTCCCGGGTTACCCTGGAAGAGACCGTCCCTTGCTTGATAAATTATAGCTTGATAAATTATAGCTGGACAAATTATAGGAAAACAGATGCAGTCTAAGTCTATTCTGGTAGTCAGTGAAAATGAAAATGAGAGAACTGAACTGAGCCGGACTTTAAAAGCGATAGGGTATGAAAAAATCCTGGCTGCCCATGGCGGAGGAAATGCCTGGGCATTTTTAAAATCAAAAGAAATAGATTGTGTCATCTCTTCCTATGAAATGGAAGAGATGTCAGGGCTTGCCCTTTTAAAAATTCTTAGAAGAGAGGAATCCCTGGCAGAAATGCCCTTTTTCCTCGTCCATGACGCCTTTACCAAAATCAAAGTATTACGTGCAGGACAAATCGGCGTGACCGGGCTTTTTGTAATTCCCTATAACATAAAAGGGATGCAGCAAAAGCTTGCCTCAGCCATTGACAAAATCAAGGATCCAGTCATTGCCAAGACAGAGGAGGGGCTGGAAAAAGGGATTGAGTTCATTGAAAACAAGGAATATGACAAAGCATTGCAGGTATTTCAAGCCCTTGTCAACCAGAAGGAAAATCCTGAATACTATTTTAATATCGGATATATAAAGACCTCCCAGAATCTTCACAGTGAGGCAATTGAAGCCTTTTCCAAGGCTACCCAGCTGGACAGGCTCTTTGTCAAAGCCTATGAAGCCATGGGAAGGGCTTATAAAGTCCTTGGAGACTCCCAAAAATCAGAAGAATGTCTCCAGACTGCAGCAGAAATCTATATGGATACTGACAAACTCGGGTCAGCCGAAGAGATACTTAATGAGGTCCTTGAATCCGGATCAAATTCCTTAAATATTTTTAATACCCTGGGCGTACTCCACCGCAAGAAAGGCGATGTAGGCCAGGCCCTCCGCCAATACAAAAAAGCGTTAAAAGTCCACCCGGATGAGCCCTATATCTATTACAATATCGGTCGACTATACCTGGATATGAAAAATTCCAACAAAGCCAAAGTCTATTTCCTGAAAGCTCTGGACAGGGACCATGGATTTGAAGAAGCCAAGCAGGTAATCAAGGCCATTGATCTTGGTATCGTATGAGGCAGACGGCCTAGATATTATTTCCATGAAATTTTAAGTGAAAAATTGTATTACAGATTGACAATAAATCTAACAAATTGGTAGACTATGTAAGTTTTCAATTATTTTTGCTGTAGTATGTGTCCACATTTTTTTATCAATCGTTATTTTATTAATTGTTTAAAAAAAAGGAGAGCATTATGGCAGTTTCAATTATTATCCGACGAACCGTAACAGATGAAACCATGGCAAAGAATCTTGCCCCTTTGATTGTGCGTCTCAGATCCAGAGCCTCTGTTCAACCAGGTTTTTTGACCGATCAGACCTTCAGCTGCCTTGACTGTGATGGCGAATACATGATCATAAGCACATGGAATACCCTTGAAGACTGGAACATATGGATGCACAGCGAGGAGCGCATGACCATACAACGCCAGATAGATGACCTGCTTGGGGAAAAAACCCTTTACAGGTATTATGAACCTATTATTGGCGGGATACCACCCAAGTTCAAACCCGGCCAAGGGTAATTAAAAGGGTAATTCAATACCAAATTATTGTTAGCTAAGCCGGCAGATCACCATGATTTTAGTGATAGGCGAAATTTTATTTGATATCTTCCCATCCTATAAACGGATGGGAGGTGCCCCCTTTAATTTTGCATTTCATTTAAAAAACCTGGGCTTCCCAGTCCGGTTTATCTCCAGAGTAGGCAATGATATCCCTGGCAGGGAAATTCTGGATTTTCTGGATCAAAACGGATTTGACACCAATGATATCCAGAGGGATCAGGAAAATGACACCGGAACAGTTAAAATTTCAATGGACAAAAATGGAACCCATACTTTTTCCATTGTCCATGACACAGCCTATGATCATATTGCCTTTGATGAAAGGCTGGCAGATCTAAGCATCAGACCATGGGATCTTATTTATTTTGGCACACTGATCCAGCGGAGTCCAGACAATGCCCTGGTGATTCAAAAAATATTAAGCCAGAAGTCAAGAAAAACAAAAATATTCTGTGATATAAATTTAAGACCAGACTGCTATACAGACGCCACCCTTGGAGCTTGCCTTAAAGCGGCTGATATTCTCAAGCTCAACCAGGAAGAACTTGATGAGATATCCAAGGGAGAAAAAAACACCCAAAAAAATATAACCATAGAAAAACAGGCTGCCCTGCTCAGGAAAACCCATTCCCTGGAGCTGGTGATTCTGACATTGGGGAAAATGGGCAGTCTGTGGATCACACAAAAAGATTGCCTCAAAAGCCCGGATACAGACCCTCTGCCCATGAAAGATACAGTGGGAGCCGGGGATGCCTATGCAGCCATGTCAGCTGCAGGGTGGCTTGCCGGCCTATCCTATGAAACCGTTATCTGCCTTGCCCAGGAATTTGCCGGCCGCATCTGCGTTATTAAAGGAGCATTACCAAAAAACATGGATATATATGAAGAATTTAAAGAGAGGCTGATAAATTGACTGATAAAGGGCTTCACATTCAAATGTTCAGCATCCACGGACTTGTCCGGAGCGAAAACATGGAACTGGGATATGATGCAGATACGGGCGGTCAGATCAAATATGTGGTTGAATTGTGCAATGCTTTGTCCCGGGTCAAGGGAATTGGGCAGGTTGATCTGTTTACACGGCTGATCAAGGATAAATCCTATTCCAGGGACTATAGCCGTCCAATAGAACAGGTCAATGATAAATTCCGCATTGTAAGAATCCAGTGCGGAGGACGTAAATATATGCGAAAAGAACTGCTCTGGCCTTTTATGGATGAATTTGCGGACAAGACCATTAAATTTATCCAGCAGGACAATAAAGTTCCTGACCTTGTGCATGGCCATTATCCAGATGCAGGCTATGTCACCCGGGAGCTGGCCAGATTTTTTGGACTCCCCCTTGTCTATACAGGACATTCCCTGGGGCGGTCCAAAAAAGAACAATTGCTCAAGGATGGGGTGAATATTGACGACATCAATAAAAAACTGAAAATCGACCACAGAATCAAGATGGAGGAATTAATTCTCAAACATGCTGACATGGTTATAACCAGCACCAACCAGGAGATTGAAGGACAGTACGGATTATACCGTTCCAGGACCCTGCCCTCATACATGGTGATTCCCCCGGGACTCAACCTTGAAAAATTCCACCCATATTACCATGACACCTTTTCCACCGAAGAAGAAAAACAAAATGCATTATTTGCCAGGGCTTCCATTTCCCAGGAACTGGAACGATTTTTCCAGCACCCTGACAGACCCCTCATCCTTGCCCTGAGCCGGCCTGATAAAAGAAAAAACATCCAGGGCCTGGTAAAAGCCTATGGTGAGGATAATGACCTTCAGGCCATGGCCAACCTGGCTGTTTTTGCAGGTATCCGCAAGGATATTTCCAAAAAATCCGACAATGAGCGGGATGTACTGACCCAGATGCTGCTCCTCATGGACAAATATAATTTGTACGGAAAAATGGCCATTCCCAAGAAACATGATTTTGAACATGAAGTACCGGAACTTTACCGGATAGCAGCAAAAAAAAGGGGAGTATTTGTCAACCCTGCTCTGACAGAGCCCTTTGGCCTGACCCTTCTTGAATCCCTTGCCTGTGGTCTGCCCATTGTTGCCACCCATGACGGCGGGCCAAAGGATATTGTTGCAAACTGCCAGAGCGGCATCCTGGTTGACCCCAAGGATAATTCAGCAATTACAAAAGCGATTAAGGATATCATTGCCAACCAGGACCTTTGGAATGAACATTCGAAAAACGGCATCATTAAAACCAGAAAACACTATACCTGGGAAAGCCATGTCAAAACCTATACCAAGGCTGTACAGCTCCTTTGCCGGAAAGATGAGAAATCAACCATCAAGGTCAGAAAACCCAAACACAGTATTGGACGGAGGCTTGTAAAACTGGATCACATGGTTATTACTGATATTGATAACACCCTGCTGGGCGGGGATAAAAAAGATATCGCCAGTCTGATGAATCTGCTGGAACAACACCATGAAGATCTGGGCTTTGGTGTAGCCACGGGCAGATACTTTGAATCTGCAAGGGATGTCTTAAAAACCCATGGAATAAAAACGCCGGATATTATCATCTCCTGCGTGGGCAGCCAGATCAGTTACGGCAAATCCTTTTATCATGACAAGGGATGGGAAACCCATATTTCAAAAAAATGGAACCCCGGCCTCATGGCAGCACGCCTGAAGGAAATCGATTATATCCGCCTCCAGGAAGACCAGTTTCAAAGACCTTATAAACTCAGCTATTATATGGAACCGGGAAAGGACCGTCTGGCCCGGATTCACCATGTACTGACCAGAAACCGCTTCCTTTACACCCTGGTCTATTCCAGTGACAAACACCTGGATATTCTCCCCTATAGAGCTTCCAAGGGTAAGGCAATCAGGTACTTAAGCTATAAATGGGAGATTCCCCTTAGAAATTTTCTCATATGCGGTGATTCAGGTAATGACAAGGAGATGCTCAAAGGAGACACCTGCGGTGTGATAGTGGGCAATTACAGCCCGGAACTTGCTCCCTTGAAATCCGCGAAAAAGATTTATTTCAGCGATAATTCCTTTGCCAGGGGAATAATTGAAGGAATTTCCCATTATAATTTTATCCATCATCCAAAGGGGTAAACATGGCATTAAAAAACAAAATTCAGTTGATTACCTATCCAGACAGCCTGGGTGCCAATCTTCCTGAGCTGCACTATGTGCTTCGAAAACACTTTTTCAAGGCAATCAAAGGGGTTCATCTGCTGCCTTTTTATCCCTCCTCCTCGGACCGGGGATTTGCCCCCAAAACCTATGATGAAGTGGACCCTGCCTTTGGCACCTGGAATGATGTTCAAAAAATTGGACAGGATTTTGACCTGATCCTTGATTTCATGGTCAACCATATCTCCAGACAGTCTGTTTTTTTCCAGGACTATATAGAGAAAGGCCCTGACAGCGAATATGCTGACATGTTCCTGACTTTTGATAAAATCGCACCCAATGGTAATGTTTCCGAAGAAGATCTGGCAAAGGTTTATACCAGGAAACCCCGTCCGCCCTTCCAGCAGCTGGAGCGGCCCAACGGCGCCCTGGAAAAAATATGGTGCACCTTTGATTATGAACAGATTGATCTGGACTATAACTCACCCAAAACCAGGGAGGTGATGCGGACATTCCTCATCCGCCTGGCCAGGAACCATCCCAAGATGATCCGTCTGGATGCAATTGCCTATACCACAATGAAACTGGGTACCAATTGTTTTTTCCTGGAACCTGATATCTGGGAGCTTTTGGAATGGTTTGACGATTATGCCTCTGCCTTTGACACGGAAATCCTTCCGGAAATACATGAACACTACACCTATCAGTTCAGATTGGCGGAAAAAGGCTATTGGTGCTATGATTTTTCCCTGCCCATGCTGGTACTCCACTCCCTTTACATAAAAACAACAAGGCGGTTGAAATCATGGCTGAACAAATGCCCCCGAAAGCAGATCACCACCCTGGACACCCATGACGGCATAGGAGTTGTGGATGTAGCAGAGCTGTTAAACCAGAAGGAAATTGATCAGACCATTGAGGTGCTTTATAAAAAAGGCTCCAATATAAAAAAAATCTATTCCGGTCCTGAATACCAGAACCTGGATGTCTACCAGGTCAACTGCACCTATTATTCTGCCCTGGGATGCGATGACGACGCATATATCACTGCAAGAACAATCCAGTTTTTTGCGCCTGGAATCCCCCAGGTGTATTATGTGGGCCTTCTGGCCGGAGAAAATGATATTGAACTTGTGGAAAAAACAAAACTTGGCAGAAACATCAACCGCCACAATTATACCCTGGAAGAGATCAAACAAGACATTAAAAAACCAGTGGTGCAGCGGCTGCTGAGGCTGATGGAATTTAGAAACTCCTATCCAGCCTTTAATGGCGAATTTACTCTTATGAAATCCGATGACAAATCATTAATATTGGAATGGGACAATAAACAATACAATGCCACTGCATACATAAACGTGGAAACCCATACCACCCAGATTACCTATACAGATCCCGTGGCCTCCAGGGTGGTGGATTTTATTGTCTAAGATTAATTAAGCCTGTTTAAGCCTGTAATTGGGCTTTTGAAACACCTCTATCTTTTCCTGGCAAAGGGTCTGTTTCCGGATACGCACAGCCTTAATCCTTGCCTTTTCAACATTATCCATGGGAATCCTGTTTTTCAGATACCAGTCATCTGGATTACTTATAAACCGAATTAGTTCCTGTTCAGCCTCCTGTGCATTGTGACAGGATTTAATAAGGCAGGGGGTAAAGGCTGGCCCGTATTTTCTCCGGGCAATTTTATCTGTCTGTTTCTGGGCATCTTTCCATAAATTATCCGGATCCAGAAGGATAATGGGGGCCAGGGGATTTTCATGGATTTTCATGGTGGTAATGGTGATGGCCAGCTCTTCAGCACTACCATACCCTCCTGTATTGACAATGGGCAGGTTGCTTAATTTCTGGAGGTGATCCTGGCGGGCAAGGCGCAGCCCTTCCCTGTATTTGATCAGCCCATCACAGGTGGTCAGGGATGCCTGGTGCTCACCTTCCAGGTCAATGGCAATGCCCACACTCATGATATTATGCTGTCTTGCCAGGTCATTGGCGTCTTTCATCAGCCCTGGCCCGCCGCCGTGGACAATCCCCATCTCGTCCCCCAGGCGGATGGCAAGCCTGTTGATGAGATCAATGGTCAATTTATTATCAGCTTCCTGGGTATGGGACCCGTAAAAGGCAAACCAATACCTGACCCTGTCAAACCGTTCCCTGTCATCGGGCTCCATGAAACAGCCATGGTAAAAACTATATAATTTGTCCGTAGGGGAGTCATAGTGTAAAAATTCACATTCTGAATGACCCGCATGGGTGAGTTTAATCATTTTTTTTATATAAACATCTTCAAAGGAGGGATTATTCATATTAATCAAAAAAGTCCGAAGCCCGCTCCGTTTTAGTGCATCAATGACTTCAAGGGCAGGAAAACTATTTCCTATAAACACCCTGGAATTCACCCCTCCCAGTACAGAAAGTTTTTCCAGGGTTTCCTGAAATTTAAAGTCTGTTACATCTGGCAGGTTTAAGCGGGTTTTTCGAAACGTACTTTGAAGCAAGGCATTCTTAATTATTTCAAGCTGTGCCTCTCCATTTGGATCCAGGGCCTGGGGAATCTGAATAAAATTCCCCTTGTTAAGAATCATGCCCAGGGAATTTAAACCAATGGTGGTGAAAAGATTGGCAACCTCGGCATTGGTCAGAAGATCACAGAGTCTGTAGCCCTCCTTGACCTTTTGTTTTTCCAGGGGAACGGTCAAGGGATTCCTGGTTCTGAAAAACCGAATCCTGATCCTGATCTTATTTATAGGGACTGGCCTGTCACCAAAATGAAAAAGTTCCACCTGTCGGTCCCTGAAGGTCCTGAAGGGATCCAGGACCCGGGCCGGCAAATGTTCGATCTTCTGGTCATGGGGCTGGGTTACTGCATCAACAATCCCATAAATATCACCCAGGGAGATCTTGATGGCACCCACAAAAAGCTCCCCAGGATTAAGCATGGAGGTATCAAGGTCCAGGGGCATCCTTGACCGGATGGTGTTCAGGGCACTTCTTCCTTTTTTGATCACGGCATTGATACTGGAAGGGTTCATGGCATCAGGTTCAAAACAATATTGATAGGGCTCCAGCTCCATGCTGATATAATCGCAGGTCTTGCCCGTGTCTGGATTTTTTTCCCGGCAGATCTCAAATCCTTCATAATACCCTTTTCCCATGCGCCGGCCCACAAAAAGCCGCTTGTGAAGATAATGGCGCACATCCTTAATTCTCAAGTCAGGATCCATGACCACCAGACGTCCGATCTCATCCCCTTTTTTAAACAGGTCCAGGGCATTTCCCAGCAAAGGATTCAGATTCTGGATCTGGCCGTCCAGGAAAATATCTGATTTTTCAATGGTTGGAATTTTGCCGGGAGTCAGCTGGTCTGTCTTAATTCCGATCTGGGCATTTCCACTCCTTCCCGAGAAAAAAAAAGGCTTACCTTCTTTGATTGCCCCGCATATATAGTCAGATACAAAGGGAAATACAAACTCGGCCGTTAACAGCTTATTGTCTTTCTTCCTGCCGTGAATAACATTGATATGACCGTCCGGACTGATGATCTGAGATATTTCCATGGCAATGTCTTTCTTAAGGGTAAACTTATCTGGCAGGCCTCTGCCATTGTGCAAACCATTTTCCTGAAGAATAAAGCAGATGCCTTTCCCGAGTCAAGGCCCTGGGAACTATTTTTTCCCGCCGGCCCAGAATTTGACTGGATATACATACACGATTTACAAGCCCCGGCAGGATATGCTTTTGATAAAATCCCATTATAACCCCAACCCCCCGGGATTCATTATGTTCCCGGGGTCCAGATGGGCCTTTACAGCCCTGAGGATGCCCATCTGTTCTTGACCCAGATGCCTTTCCATCCAGGGGGCCATCATCCTTCCCACCCCGTGGTGATGGCTCAAAGAGCCGCCAGCTGTCTCTATACAGTCTATAATGGACTGCTGATAGGCCCTGAAAGCTTCCACATCCGGCATTTTAACAATAAAAATAAAATACAGATTAGTGCCCTGGGCATAAAAATGGGATGCATGGGTCATGCATATGGTATGAGGATTTGCCTTGACCGTACTTCTCACCTTTTTGTGCAGATCGTGGAAGTTTTCCCAGGTAACTGAACATTCCAATGTATCAATTAACACACCATAATCGTTTAAAGCATCCCTCATATAGGGATCTGAAAACCGCCCCTTGTACCATTTTTTCATGGGATATCCGGTTAGGTAGAGCCCCTTTTCCTGTTTGCAGATTTTTTTCACCTGGCGAAAAACATTGCTGGAAAAAAATTTTTCCCCGTCACACTGGCCCATGACCAGGCATTTTTTCCCTTTCTTCATACCCTTAATTTCCAGAAACCTGTCGCCTATTCCTCCCTCAAGCCCGTACATCTGCATTGCCACATCTGTTTCTTCGGGATCAGATACCCTCAGGATGGATGGCATGCCAAACCGCCCCTGGCTGACTTTTCTCAGGGCAGTAACACCCGACTTAAAATCAGGAAACATAAAAGCAAATTGCCGGGCATTTTCAGGCATATGTTCAAACACCTTCATGGTCAGGGAAACCAGGACCCCGAAACAGCCTTCAGAACCCTTCATGATATCATTGATTTTGGGGCCTGTGGCTGCGGCTGGATAATCCTTTGTTTTAAAACTGCCTCTTGGGGTAACATATTCCTGGGAAATAACAAGATCTCCGGCATCACCGTAAAGTGAGGAGGACTGGCCTGATCCCAGGGTCACCACCCACCCCCCCACGGAAGAAAACTCAAAACTCTGGGGAAAATGACCGCCTGTATAAGGTTTTTCAGCCCCCAGTTTTTTTTGGGCATTATTCAGCAGGTACTCATAGTCAGGCCCCATCATGCCCGCCTCCACAGTTATGGTCTGATTATCTTCATTAAAGGCCACAAGTTTATTCATATGGGTGGAAAGAACAAGAGTAACCCCACCCCTGGGGCAGTCCAGACCAAAGGTTACTGAACTCCCCCCGCCATGGACATGGATGGGAATATTTCTGTCATGGCAAAGGCTGACAATCTTTTGAACATCTGATTTATTCCTTGGATGGACAACCACGTCGCAGATCTCTTTTATGGTCTGTTTGCGCAACCTTAAAATATCTTCCATGGCTTTACCGCTGGAGTATGAAAGCCGGTCATAGGTAAGTTTGGAAAAATTTTTTCTGCCCACAATCTTTTCCAGGGCTTCAAGGTCAAATTCAGACAGGTTCACAGGCATGGTATCCGGAACCAGCCTGTTCCCAATGGTCCCCATGGTTGTAAAGTCATCATCCCCAAGATTCAATCCCTTTTGGATGACACTTAAAAATCCCTTGCTGGGGTTTTTAAATTTTCCCCTGTCTCCCCATTTAAAAATAGCGCGAAAGGAGTTTTCCAATGGAGGGGTTTGAACCCATTGGGGGTTGAAGTCAGTATTGTGTCTCTTTTTTTTATGGGAGGTCATTTTTGGAAAGGTCCAGTATTTTTTTGAATTTGATGTTTTGAATTTGGTTTCCTGAATTTGTAATATTAAAAGGTCATACTAATTAAAAAAAAAATAGTCAACCCGATAACGGCCACCTAAAAATTGATGCCAGACAAATTAAATACACAGGAATCATTGACAGAAAAGAATTACACCCATTATACTTCCTGTTAATTTTTACCCAATATTTACGGGAGATAAAATGCCAGATCGAAACAATATCCCTCCTCAAACAAGAGAGGCATCCACGGTAATCCTTGTAAGGGAAAACAATAAAGGCCTTGAAGTCTATCTATTAAAAAGAAGTGCAAAATCAGGATTCATGGGAGGGCTCTATGTTTTTCCGGGAGGCGTGGTAGAACAGGAAGATAAGGGTATTGACATCTGGGTTCCCCATATTGACATGGAGGCTGTTCAAATCGAAAAACAGCTTGGAGGAAATAATTTTTCAACGGCCCATGCTCTGGGTTTTGGTATTGCGGCAATTCGGGAGACCGTTGAAGAAGCAGGCGTTCTGATCGCATCCAATAAAAGCAAACACGATTTTCATGATATCACAAATCTCCGATTAAACAAAAATCTTCCAAAATCATGGTTCCAAAGGAAAATAACAAACCATAACTGGACGCTGTCCCTTTCAAGCCTTGGACGATGGTCCCATTGGATTACACCTGAATTAATGAAAAAAAGATTTGATACCCGTTTTTTTATTGTTTTCATGCCTGAAGATCAAACCTGCATACCAGACAACCAGGAGGTGGAAGACGGTATCTGGCTATCCCCCCAAAAAGCCCTTGAACAGAATTTTACGGCCCAAACACCCCTAAGCCCTCCTGCCGTTGTTACCCTGACCCAGTTGCTTGCATTCAAACATATTGATGAACTGAGAGATAAAATAAAAACCAGGCCCTGGGGAGAGCCCATTGTCCCTTGTCTGGTTCCCACTTCCAAAGGGCCTGTTATTATAGAACCCTGGGACCACATGTTTAATAAGGATTGTAAACTTGAGGTTTCAAAACTTTCGGAAAAACTGCTTCCCCCGGGCTCTTCCTTTTCAAGAATCTGGTGTGACAAAGGTGTTTGGAAACCCATTGATATATAAATACTGTTTTTATTTTATTTCCAATCTTGATTTGAATCTTAATCAGGATCAGATCTTCAAACAGATCTGGATAGGTGTCTGCAATTTTTTTCAGCGTTTTTTCCGATCGCTGAACAAATAATCCATTCCTTTCCCTGCCGTTCTTAAGTTCACGAAAAGGAATCCATTTCCCTGTCAGCTCCCTGCCCTGGCAATGGAGTACATAGCCCAGAACAGGCATAACAATCCAGGGATTGATATGAAGATCTGATTGAAACCGGCCCAGATTATCCAGGGAAAATGGTTTTCCAAATATTTTCAAAGTCAGCCGGCCATTGGCATATTTCCCGCTTGTCCTCTGGGCTGCAAGGGAAAGATCGCAATCCTTTAATTGATTTTTCAAGGAGTTTAAACACTTCCATGGCATTGGTAAATTGCTGCATATATTATTCCCCTGGTTATTATTTTATGGGTCAATATTTCAGGCAATCTTCTGGCTGGTCCTTTACAAAACCAGGCCTTGGACTTATATTAACCCTTAAATTAAATCAACCCCTAATCGGAGTAATCCATTGAACCAGATAATTGTTCTTGCCACCACCAACAAAGGGAAAACACGGGAAATCAGGGAGATGCTCAAAGGCTTTCCCATTGAAATCAAAAACCTGGATGATTTCGGCCCCATTCCTGAAGTTATTGAAGATGGAGAAACCTTTGACGACAACGCCTATCAAAAAGCATCCTTTACTGCAAAAGTGTTGGGATATCCTGCCATTGCAGATGATTCAGGTCTGTGTGTGGAAGCCCTTGACGGAGCGCCAGGGGTATATTCAGCCCGGTATGCCGGAGAAAACGCCAATGATGCAGACAATGTGCAAAAACTGTTAAAAGAATTAAAAGACAAGGAAAACAGGAACGCAGCCTTTCAATGCGTGATATCCATTGCCGTTCCCACGGGTGCGGCCCTGACCTATGAGGGCAGCTGTGAAGGCATAATTACCAGGGAACCAGCCGGAGAAAACGGATTTGGATATGATCCCCTGTTCTTTTTCCCTAAATTTAACAAAACCTTTGCCCAGCTCTCCATGGAAGAAAAAGCATTGGTCAGCCACCGTGGAAAGGCATTCAGGGAAGTGACCCTTGAAATGGATAAAATCCTTGAATGGATTGACATGACAATGCCCAGGTTTGCCAGCGTCCCCTGCAAAGAATAGACAACCAAAGGAGAACAAACATGAAATCTTTTAAAGAACTGGTAAGGGAAAACCGCTCCTGCAGACGGTTTGACAATTCCCATCAAATTGACACCCAGACCCTGAAAGAGCTTGTGGACCTGGCCCGGCACACTGCTTCGGCTGCTAATAAACAGCCGTTGAAATACATTCTCTCCACGGATGAACGCAAAAATGAAGAGATTTTTTCCTGTCTTGGGTGGGCAGCCTATTTAACGGACTGGAAAGGCCCTGAAAAGAAAGAGCAGCCCTCAGCCTATATAGTGGTCATGGGGGACCATACCGTGGCAGACAAATTCTGGTGCGACCACGGGATTGCTGCCCAGACCATTCTTCTGGGTGCCAGAGACAAAGGCCTTGCCGGCTGCATGTTCGGCTCCATCAACATCAAAAAGCTCAAAGGTTTTTTAAATATTCAAGACCATCTGGAGGTCAAGCTGGTCATTGCCCTGGGCAAACCCGTTGAAACCATCCAGGTAGACGAGATAGATGAGGGCGGGGATATCAAATATTTCAGGGATGAAAACCAGGTACATCATGTGCCTAAAAGAAAATTGAGTGATCTCATTGTCAGCTCCTGGTAAACAGTTTCCATGAAGATCCTCTTTGTAAACCCGGCCTGCCTTGATAAAAGGGTCTTCAATGACGACGACAAAGTGATTCCCATTGGCCTTTACTACATGGCTGCACTGCTCCTTGAAAACAAGTTTGACGTCCGCATCCTGAACCTGGCTTCCCCTGCCGGAATTGATGAAATGCAAGGGCAAAAAACTCAACCCAGGCAGAATAGCAATGATTCCGTCCATGATTCCGCCCAGGACCCTATACTGGCCTTTACAGCAGTGATTGAAAAAGAAAAACCTGATTTTATTGGATTCTCCGTAACCAATCCCACCAGGATCAATGCCCTGGCCTGTGCCAGGGCAGCCAGAAAAATTCTGCCCCATGCCTGGATTGTATTTGGCGGACCTGCCCCTGGTTTTATGGGAGATTACTTATTAAAAACCTGCCCGGAAATTGATATTATTGTCCGGGGGGAAGGAGAATCCACCTGCCTTGCCCTGGTAAAATCCATTAAAAAAGGAGAGTCCTTCAAGGGCAGGAATGTAAAAGGGATAAAAGGCATTCTCTTTCATGAAAATAACAAAATTATTGACACAGGACCGGCTGAACCGATTCAAGATCTGGATTCCCTGGTACATCCGTCCAAATATTTTGTATTTCAGCATTTGTCCATGTCCAGGGGATGCCCCGGTAAATGCACGTTTTGCAACTCCCCGAAATTCTGGGGGGCTTCCGGCATAAGGTTCCATTCCGCCCAATGGCTTGCCATGGAAATCCAGGCCCTGGCCAAAAAAGGAATTACTCATTTTTATATCTCAGATGATACATTTACCATGGACAGGAACCGGGTCATTGAGTTTTGCAGCCTTATTATTTCAGCAGGTATTACAATCACCTGGAATGCAATCTCCCGGGTGGATTATATTGACAAAGAACTGCTTTCCAACATGAGAAAAGCAGGCTGCATCCAGATCAGCTTTGGTGTGGAATCAGGTGCTGAAAAAATTAAAAAAACTCTGGGCAAACCCATGAGCAATAAAAAATGTATCCAGGCCTTTTCCCTGACCCTGTCCCATGGAATAATGCCCCGGGCCTATTTTATTTACGGATCCCCCGGGGAAACCTGGGATACCATCCAGGAAAGCGTGGATCTGCTTATTAAACTCAGACCCCTTGGTGCTATTTTTTACATGCTGGTGATTTTCCCAGGTACCCATCTATACAAATATGCCCTTGAAAAAAGACTTGTCACCCATGAAATCTGGGACCAGGACATTGAAGACCTTCCATGGTTTGATTTGGATGACAACCTTGACTTCCCCCAGGTAAAAGCCTTTGGAAAGAAGCTTAGGCAAACCTTTTACACGAATCTAAACCAGTTTGCCGACAGCATCGACCTGAAAGAGGATAAAAGTCTTTATCCTTTTCATGCTGATTTCCTTTCCAGGCTTGCCATGACCTTTTCCCATGGAGAGTATTCCAATGATCCCAGGATAAAAAATCCTGACAAAATTGCAGAAAAACTTTTTAACAGGTCCCTGACCTATTTACCCCAGCCAAGAGCCTTTTTGGGAATTGCCATGCTGCTCCAAAAAAGAAAAAACTTTGACCAGGCTGTCACGCTTTTTGAAAAAGGACTTGGCCATTTTCCCGGCAATAAAGACCTGTCCATGGGTATGGGAATCTGTCTAATGAACCAGGGCAGGTTTAAAAAAGCCCTGACATTTTTCACCCCGTTCAGGAATGAATCCGGCATGGGGCATTATATAAATATTTGTAACTCCCAGGATACACGCCATGAATCAAGACTATAAACTTGCAAATCTTCAAAATCGGGAAATAAAACTCAGGGCCCAGCGCCAGGAAATTTTAACAAGCCAGTCGGAAAAAGCCCTGGACATGATCCTTGATGCCCCCTCCCCTGCCTCCCTGGTCCAGTCCTTTCCAGACCAGGACCTTTATTTTCTCATGCACAACATCGGGGTACATGATTTTATGCCCATACTGGCCATGGCCACATCTGCCCAATGGGAATATATCCTGGATGTTGAAGTCTGGGAAGATGACCAGATGGACATTCATATGATGACCCAGGCTTTTAACCTGCTTTTCAAGGCAGATCCAAAACGATTGCTCCGCTGGGTCATAACGGAGAAACCTGAGTTTTTCGAATTTTATTTATTTAAAAATATGACCATAAAAATCAGGGAGCATGATGAATGGACTCCTTCGGATTTTGATGATTATATCACCCTTGATGATAAATTTTATTTCCGATTCCCCCATCAGGAAGATCCAGATGGTAAAAAAGACTCCAGCGAGGCTCCAGATAAGTCTCAATCCCAGGACCAGGATCAGGATCAGGATCAATTGCTGGATCAGCCTTTATTTGAGGATGCAGCAAAGCTTATTGAAAAAATGCTCAGGACGCTTGCTGAAATGGATTTGTCTGTATTCCACGGTCTATTACTGGAAACCAACGCTGTGCTGTCAGCAGAAACCGAAGAAGAGCAGTTCCGCCTGAAAACCCTTCGCCTGGCAGAGAAAGGTTTCCTTCCCACCCACGAGGCAATTGGAATATACCAGCCCACGGATTTAAAAGCCCTTCGGAAACGACCGGCAAGCATCAGGAATCAGCAAGTCTATGATCCTGAAATCCCGCTGCCTCCCCAGTTTTTCACTCAATTTATTGAAGGGGATAACCTCTTTGTCAAATCTTTGGGCCTTCTGGATCCAGACTTTCTTTTACAGCTTCAATCTGAAATTGCAGCATTGATCAATAAAATTGTATCTGCAGACAAAATTAAAATCAGAAACAAAGAATCCATTGAAAATACGATCAAAAAGGCCACAGCATACCTGAGCCTTGGCCTTGAGGTTATTCTCAAGGGGGATTTACGGATTGAAATGGCCAGAGATATTATCAGTGAATACTTTCTTGAAGATATTTTCAGAACCGGCTCCAGAGCAGGTATACAGCTTAAGACCAAGGCCAGAAAATGGTTTGATAAAAGTTTCATGAAGGAAAAAAGTCTACCCTTAAGTTTCCTGTCAGAACAATACCTTGGGGTGATCGGAGGACTTCTCATTGACAGGCCCATGTTCTATGACAATTACCAGGAAGGAGAATTATACCGTCATTTTAAAAGCCTTGCAGACATCAACACAACTGACAAAAACCTGGACCAGATCATCCACCTGGACCGGGTACTGGACCAGCTGCCCCTGGATATAAATTCCTTTACCCATGGTGTATTAACCTACAAAAGCCTGTTCCTCACCCTGTGGGCCAGAAACAGGATCGGTTTGGATACCTGGCCTGAATGCAGGTTAGCACCCATTGACCCCCAAAGATTCAAACCTTTTTTTGCAGACCTTTTTTCTTCACACACCCCTGGAAAAATTGAGAAGAGAAAAGGCAGTGACCTTTTACTATGGGCAGCAAAAGCTGTTGAATGCCAAGGGGATGAACTGCCAGAACCTTTCCAGGAAGTAATGTCCAGCCTAATAAAAGAAATTGAAGAAGAATACGGTGCAGTGGATCCAGCCAATCTTGATCCCCGGTTTATAAACCATTTCCTATTGGCCCCTGGTATCTGAAAAATATATGGACATCATATTGCACAATTCATTGATTTGCGTTACCATTCTGCCATGTTTAATCAAAATCAGCTTGATGCAATTGACAATGTGATTCAAACCGACCTTATTGCAGCCGGACTGGACCATGTCATTTTTATGGATATGGGTGGGAATGCCATTGCCAAACATGACAATGGGAAAAGTTATCTGGATTCAACTGCCTTTACTGCCCTGGCTGCCGGTAATTATGCAGCCGTTGACGCCATGGCGAAACTCGTTGGTGAATCTGAATTTTCATTGTTGTTTCATAAAGGCAAAAAATTAAGCATCCATTTCAGTAAAGTTACAGAAGATACACTTTTAATTTCCATGTTCAACAAAACAATATCACTGGGCCTTGTGAGATTAAAAGTAACCAGGGCCATCAAGGAAATCAATCAGATAATAATCAAAGGCTGATCTATTTTTAAATCACGACACCTGTATACAGGAGGTGTCGTGGGGAGGGCGAACTTGGCGCTCATCAACATAAAGACCAAAGAAGTTCAGATCAAGATAGTTTATTATGGCCCTGGAAGAGGCGGAAAGACAACAAACCTTGAATACATAAACCAGACCTACCAGGATCGTATCAAGACAGAGATGGTCAGTCTTAAAACCCATGACGATCGAACGCTTTTTTTCGATTTTCTACCCTTTGATGTGGGCCAGATCAAAGGATTTGACGTAACCATACAATTATATACCGTTCCCGGACAGGTAAAATATAATGCAACCCGGAAACTGGTCCTGAGAGGTGTTGATGGTATTGTCTTTGTTGCTGATGTTCAAAAGGAGCAGCGGAAAAAAAATATCGAGTCTTTAAATCAATTGTATGAAAATCTTAAAACCTATAACCTTGACCTGTTTGAGATGCCCCTGATTATGCAGTACAACAAAATAGATCTGAAACAATCCAATATCCCGATTCTGTCTTCCCAAACCCTGCAAAAAGATCTTAACGGACATTTAAGAGTTCCTGCTTTTGAGGCTAGTGCATTAAGCGGAGGCAACGTGATTCTTACATTGAAAAAAATTATATCCATAACACTGGCATCTATTCAAGATCAACTTTTTTAAGGAGGTTTTTTTGGATTCGTTTACAGAACTCAAGCAAGTCATTGATTCAATGGAATCAAGTATTGAAAAGGATCTTGTTAATAATTTTCAACGACTGCTTTCAATCATTGGCGGCCAGTATTCAGACAAAACTGAAGTGACATCTATTATAAAAATGATGCAGGCCCTGGGCAAATATCTGGGTTCAAAAAAAGACAATGCCCATAAAGATTCCATACCTGTGTTAAAATCATTTGCCCATGAGCTTAAAAAGCTTATCCTCAACCCGGATTTTACCAGAGAACAGACCAATCAAATTATATCTGGATGTATTAAAAACTACAAATCTTTGAAAAGTAAAATCACTTTTCAACCCCTGGTAAGTGTAAAGGAAATCCAGGATTTAAAGGCCGTAATTCTTGCTGTTGACTGGGAAATTTCAGATGCAACCATGAAAACCTTTGATTCCGTGACCACCCGACTATTAAATCAATTAAAATCCCAGAAGATCCTTCATGCCTTTTTACGGATTATCCATAGCATGGGGCGGTATATTGCCTCAAAAAAGGCAAATGCCCATAAAGATTCCATTTTTTTATTGCGCTCTGTTTTTGAAAATTTTGAAAGAGTTATCCAGAATCCTGAAATGCCGTTTCAAGAAAAAAAGCAATTGATAGAAAGTGATGTCAATGCCTTCCATAATTTTAAGAGGGAGATAGCCTCTTTAAAAAATAATATTACAACGCCCACCCAAGAAACCGAAGATGAAATTATCCAGCCCGCACTCTCCCACGTCAAGCCCTCCAACAAAAATGCTGCCCAGGATGTGGTACCGTTACGCCAGTTGTCACAGGAAGAAACTTCAATGAACGGGCAATCCCTGGATTCAGAAATCATAGCACCGGCTTTGGCAGGCGGGGAAAAAAAGTCACAAGCCCATCGGGATATTATGGATGAACTTTTCAGTGTTAAAGAAACACCGGCTGATGAATTGCTGGATGCCATTCACCTGGCAGAGATTCACGGCCCGGATCAGCAGAAGGACTCGAATGAACCCACAAAAGAAGAGCTACAGAGAAAAGGAATTAAAAATTTTACCCCCAGGCGTATGGACAATGAACCCATACCTGAAATCGAAAATCGCCTGGATGAATTTTTCAGCCTGGATATCTCTGAAAACAAAACAACTATCAAAGATAATAATCTTACCCTGGAATCTGACCAGAAAGATCCTGTCCACCCTTCAGATGATAACTCCCTAGAGGTCATTGAACCCAGTGAGGCAAGTGAGGCCATTATACCGTTTCAGGATGAAGATGAGTCTTTTCAGGAAAACCCAAATGAAGAGGATACTGCCCTGGCAGCTGTCAACAGGTTAAAAACTCTTGTGGAAACCCATGATGGATTATTGGAAGATAAATCTCTGACCATCATGGATAAAGATCTTTCCAAATTAAAAAACCTCTGGCAGGATGATCTTGACAAAACCATGCTGATTGGTATCATATCCGGACTGGTTCTGTTATTAAAAAATCGGTCTTTGCCGGCTTCACAGGAGATCGGAGCTATGGAGAGCAAAGAAGCCCAGGCCAATTCAGAGCAGTCAATACCAGATCAATCGATACCGGAGGAACCTGTATCAGAACAATCCATATCTGATAAATTGGATACCCCTCCCTTAAGTTTTTGGGGAAAACTCAAATCCATAGTTTCATATAAAAAATAAAATGATTTTTTTTTGCGAAGATTGCGGAGAGAAAAACGATTTGGGAAAGGAGAATATTAAAAACGGGAAGGCTGTATTTCGCTGTGTTTCATGTCAATATTTAAACTCGTATATGGTTTCTGCTGCTTTAAAAGAAACAGATATTCTTCTTAAAAAAATTACATCTTGCCCTGAAGTAATCGGAACTTTTTTATATCACAAAAAAAACCGTGTCATCAACAATCATATGCCGAAAATGCTGCATGAGACTGATCTTGAAATACTGGGCCGCTGTTTACTCAACAGTTATTTAACTGCTCAATCTCTATATTCGGATATTAATGAAGAAATGGTTACCATATCAGATAAACATATCACCATCCAAAAGATTGAGCCTGATTTGTTTATTTTTATCGTCAGCAAAAATCTTCCTCTGTCTGAGACCGTGCAGAATCTATTGATATCATTAATCAAAAAGAAGAATTCCAATGAGTTTTTCTAAAGAATTTTTGAATATTGCTAAAATTTCAGGAGTTGATCGATATATTTTTCTGGATGATCAAGGAAATATTGCAGCCCATGACATAAAAAACCCTCAAAAGGCTTCTGAAATGTTCTTTTCCTGCAATCAAAATATTCGGGCCATCAGTAGTAATAAATTCAAATACGCTATTTTTTCCAGAAAAAATAAAAAAAACATTTTAATTTTTCCTGTTGGTAATTATTCCCTTGGGGTGATAAAACAAGAAGGCATGGACACGCTTGTTCTGGTAGATAGTATATCAAAATTTCTCAATGAACTTATGCATAAATAAGCTATAGCAAAAAAAGATACAAAAGGGAGGCTTCATGACCGCACAGATGACAATATCCATTTTCACTCTGGTAATATATCTTATTATCATATTTGTATTCAATAAAGCCCGAATTAAATACGCAGGCGGAAAAGTTGGAACGGTAATAAACCTGATACTTATAACTGTCTGTCTTTTGTTTGTTGCAGATTATGTGATTATCTTTGATCAAATCCTGGATGCTGAAGTTCTTAGTATTATCCGGGCCCTGTTCAGGACAGCTGCCCTTTCTTTTTTAGCCTATGGGGGAGCAAAAATAGCGGATTCATAAATATTGTCATGTCATGAAAAAAAAGAAAAAATTCCTTTCCTGGGTTTTCCCTTTTTTCCATCCGTATTGAATTCTGAACGTATTGCATCAATGATGTTTCTCATATCATTGACAATTTTATTTTTTTCTTTTGATCCGGTTTGATATTTTTTTACATACCCCAATACTTTTTCAATATTATCCAGCACCTTTATCAATGGCTGGACCCCTAAAATTTCCCCCACCTTTTTTAATACCTGGAAACAATACTCGATGAACCCGGAAATCAAAAATTCTTTCTGGTTTTCAATGTGCTCCATATCTTTCAAGACAGAGGTAATTGACTTAAGATTTAAATTTTTATGATTATCCGGATGATACCCCTTAAACAGGTCTTTAATTTCCTCCACAAGATTGGATTTACTTTCCTCGAAAAGCAAAGAACTTCTATCTCCTAATTCATCGACAATGTTTTTCTTTATGGATTGAAAAACATCATTAAAAACAGTGAGGATAGCAGAATACCCATTTGACTCTTCTCCGTCATTGAATTGAACTTCTTCTTCCTGCTCGATCAATCCCGATGAGACCACAGAAAAAAAAATTTTATACACGGCAAATTCATCATACCCGCTTTCCGTGATGATCTGCCTGACAGTACGGGTACCGTCAATCAAAGAAAGAACCCGCCATTCATTTGCATTGAGCTTGATTTCATCTTTGCTTTGAACTTTGCCGGACATTTTAAACACTATCCTGTCACTTGGAATAAATTCTTTAAGGACAGAAAGTTCATCTATTCTTCTGGAAGCTTCAAGGATAAGCTTCATGGGATTGAGCTGGGTAACAATCATACCTTTTAAATTCAAACGGGCATCTTTATATTCGAATCTTCCTTTTTTCCAGAATAAAAGGTTATACAATATGGCCTCAACCTGTTTGGTATTATACTTTTTCAACGTATCCAGGGAGATATATCCCTTTTCCACCAGAACCTTTCCCAGGTGAACCTTTTCTTCCTTGGCCTGGGACAGACATTTTTGAAGCTGCTGTACTGAGATGACCCCGTCATTACGCATCAAAAAGCCAAGCCTGGCTTCCTTCAGGGATGCATTCGCATAGACAATGGTCCCCTGTTCAAAAAAAACCCGGCTTTTTTCATTATCACTGGTTACTGTGAGTACTCCGGTTTTTTGATCATTGCACAGAAGCTGAAGGATACTGGCAAGTGTTAACCCTTCAAAATCACCCTGAAGATTCATAATACCCTTTTATTCCTTCTTATTAGGTTAAATTAAAAAAATCCCCGAAATCGACATCCCGGACATATCCCCATTTATCTATACCATTCCGGGACTGCTATGTAAATCACGGAAAACCAACTTGTCCTGCACAAGGCAGGAGGGGAGTGTATGCATTCTTCCCAGGCAACGAGCTCAATTGACTCTAAGATAATTTTATGGTTTTATATAGTCAGGTTTTTGAACCCCTACAGTGGATGAAGAAAATATCTGGGTATTTTATGAGCCAATATTTTAAAATTACTGGAAAACCAATAAAATACAAAAGAATAGTTTTTGTACTGGTTGTTTTTTTATCTTTCTTCTTCATCATGGATCCAGTCCGGGCCGATTTTAATGAGGAAGACAATAAACTTGCCTCTTTAATTCAAAGAATGAAGCCGGGAATAGTCAGCATTGGTACTTTTTATTTTAAAGATAAACCCATGGTTAAATTTTCCGGGACAGGTTTTGTCATTGGAAAGGGCAGCAGAATTGTCACCAACCACCATGTAATTGCCTTCATCAGAGAAAAAAAACAGGTGTTTAATTTACGGATTTTTCACAAAGACCTGCCCGTAAAAGGGATTAAGGCAGAAATACTGGCAGAAGATAAATTTCATGACCTGGCTATTTTAGGAATCCAGGAAAAAACCCTTTTGCCATTGCCATTGGGAAAAGAGAGAAGGATAAAAGAGGGACATAAAATAGCTTTTACAGGCTATCCCATTGGATTTATCCTGGGACTTCACCCCACCACCCACACAGGAATCATTTCAGCAATTGCCCCCATTATTCTGCCAAGCCCCAGTGCATCCATCATTAACGGGGATTTAATCAAACATTTAAAAAAGCCCTTTGATATTTTCCAGATCGATGCAGCAGCCTACCCCGGAAACAGTGGAAGCCCGGTATACTGGATTGCCACGGGTGAAGTTGTAGGAGTGATAAACATGGTTTTCATTAAAGGGAAAAAAGAACATGTACTTAAAGAACCTACCGGTATCACCTATGCCATACCCATACAATTTGTCCATGAACTCAATCAGACAATCCCATAAAATTATTTTATTGTTTTCACTGTCCCATATAATATATGATACCCCATGCTGAATTCCCTGAAAAAATATCTAAAAAAGGCAAAAGAAGAGGTTTCAAAAGAATATTCCATTGGATCTTCCCAGCCAAGCAAGACAGAACCGGACCAGACAAAACCAGGCCAGACCGATTCAGATCAATCCCTGTCCAGAGACGAATCTCTGCCCTCACTTTCCAAGACCTGGATCGGAGTCGATCTTGATGGAACCCTGGCATACTACGATACAGACTCATCCATTGAAAAGGTGGGAGAACCCATTCCAGCCATGCTGGCTCTGGTAAAAAAAATGATCAATAACCAGATCCGGGTCAAAATATTTACTGCCAGGGCAACTGACCCGGAGCAGTTGCCCATTATCCGGAAATGGTTGAAAAAGAACAACCTTCCTGAACTTGAGATAACAAATATTAAAGACTATTATATGCTGAAACTCTACGATGACAGATGTATCCAGGTTGAAAAAAACACAGGACGTCTTATAACAGAAAAATAGAGTACTAGAAATAATGCAGAAAAAAATTATTGAAAATAAAGTTAAATTTTATAGGGGGATGAACCCAAAATGAAGTATCTCTACTATATTGCAGGGATCCTGGTTGTTTTTTCAATACTGGCAGCCTATGGACTTATGGGCACCAGAGTCAAAATTTCAAAACCCTCCATTGTGGTGAATGACCGCATCATAACCGAATTTGAATTTAAAGAGATGCTGGTGTCCAAACCCTATTATATGACAAAAGACCAGTATATTGATTCCATCATAACCAGGCAGCTTTTAATTCAGGAAGCAGTCAGCCAGGAAATCAACAAAGAAGAATCCTTTCGTAAAAGTATTGAAAGCTTTTATGAACAATCCCTTATCAAGATACTTCTGGACAGAAAATCAGACTCGCTGGCAGTGGATGTGACAGACCGGGAAATGGAAAAATACCAAAAATTTTCCCAGAGCAGAGTTTATGTTTCAAAACTGGTGTATAAAACATTGGATGAGGCCCTGGCCGGGAAAAATTTCACTCTCCAGAAAATTGAGTCTGACTTTATTGATATTTCTGATTATTTAAAAGCCATTATTTTATCCCTTGAAAAAGGCGAGTCTTCCCAACCCCTGAAATCCAATTCAGGGATGCCCGATTCAAGCGTGGTGGTTTACCGGCTGGATGATGTAAAACAGCTGGATACAGGAAAAATAAAGGAGATAGACATGGAAAGGGTTTCTCTGTTTATCCGGGATAAAAAAAAGGAAGCTCTGATGGATGAATGGACAAAAACACTGAAAAAAAAGGCTGAAATCTGGAGGAAAAAATGAGTGATAAAGGCCGTTTTAAACGGCGGAACTATTTTATCGACAAGGAATTCCAGGGAAAAACCATTTTCAACTATTTCATCCTGCTTGCTCTGGGCAGTATCCTGTTTGTGGGGATATTCAGTTTTTTCTCATCCAATACCCTGTCCATAGTATATGACAATTATCATCTGCGCCTGGGAACTACACCGGGAATTCTTTTTAAAAAAATACTCAGCACCCAGTGGCTGTTCATTGTCATTGGCGGAATTGCAGTTATTTTCATTACCATGCGCCTGACCCACAGAGTTGCCGGACCCTTTTTCAGATTTGAAAAAAGCCTTGATGAAATGATTGAACACGATATTTCAAACAAAATTGTTTTGAGACAAAAAGATGAGGGAAAGGACCTTGCCTTGAAAATCAATCGATTTAACTCTGGACTTTCTGAACAATTGACCTTGATTGGTGAACTGAATTCAACCATTGCCATTTCAGCCAGAATGCTTGAAAAAGAAATTTCCCACGCAAAACAGCCAAAGCAACAGGAGCAACCAAAGCAGGCAGATGAAAACAGGCAGGCAGATAAAAATTCCAATGAAATTTCCCGCCTCATTGGAATCATCAAGGAAAGCCAGAAAAGCATTGAAACTGAGATAAACAAATTTACATGTAACAGCAGCCTCAGGCCCTAGGATACGATTTCCATGAATCGTATCATTTATATTCCCATGGCAGCAATTCTGGGGGTGACCTTCTTTGTTTTTCAATGCCAGGCATTTGAACTCAAATCCAGATATGCCACAATCACCTACAATGACCATGCCGATCTGAGAAGATTCAACAAAGAATTATACATGGGGCGTTTAAAATCAATGGTCAAGCGCCAGGGCGCAGATACCATTGAGGATGAAGTTGTGGCAAAAATCAACGTTATTGTTGAAAAAAGCATGGTGGTATTGGATATGTACCCGCCAAGCCTTACTTTTTCCATTGTCATCCTTCCGGATGAAGATACCGTCCAAAGGGATTTCAGGCGCCTTTACAATATTAATGTGGATTATATTGCATTTTATTCCCCCCACAGAAACAGGGTGTTTTATTCAGCCGATAATGCCCGTTTGCGGGTGGTGACCCATGAAATTGGACATGTGGTGGTGGAAAATTATTTTAAAATCTCCCCTCCCCAGCGCATCCATGAAGTCCTGGCCCAATATGCTGAAAAGCATATCAATGATTA
>JAOZST010000137.1:0-10063 GCA_029939535.1 Desulfobacteraceae bacterium
CTGCATGTTCTGTGCCAGGTTCTGTTTATATCCCGCCGGGATATGCTTTATTTTTGTAATAGTCTGAAATTACAATTATTTTTGTTCAATGTATTGGAAATTGTAATCCAGTATGATGAAAATATAGGATAAAAATTTTTTTATAATTCTTGAAGTTTTTATAAAAACAGGGTATTAAGGCTGGACAGGATGCCCTGGTGCAGGAAGGGTATAAAAAAAAATTGATATTTTTTTTGCACGTAGAAGCCATTAGCCTAACAGCTAACGGCTAAAAGCTAACAGCTAATTCCACCGGCAGATAATTTTTCAAGATAACAACTTTTGGAATGGATCAAGATGGGTATTGATAATTTTGATGATATTGATATTTTCAGGGTTCTGTCTTCCCTCCATGAAGGGGTTGTGATTTCTGATATTTCCGGGAAAATTGTTTTCTGTAATGATACCCAGGGAAAGATTGATGATTTCAGCAGGGAAGATGCCATTGGCAGCAAGATTACAGACCTGTATCAGTTGACGGACAGGACAAGTCCCACCATGCGATGTCTGGCCACGGGCCAACCCATTATCAATGAAACCATTGTATATCGGACCCGCCTGGGCAGGGTGTCAAATATTATCTCCAATGTATTTCCTTTGTACACGGGTGAAAAACTCATTGGCGCCATTAATTTTTCCAAGGATTATCAGCACCTTGAACAGATCATGGTTCCTGACATCAAGGCATCACCCAGGAGAAAGCCTGGAAACGGCACCCGGTTTTCTTTTAAGGATATCATCGCTTCTGATTCTGAAATGCTCAATGCCATCCGCATCGCAAAAATGGCTTCTGATTCTCCGTCAGCCATCATGATTTCCGGAGAGACCGGTACTGGCAAGGAGTTGTTTGCCCAGGCAATTCACAATCACAGCCACAGAAATAAAAAGCCCTTTATCCCCATAAATTGTGCAGCCATCCCGGAAAATCTGCTGGAGGGAATCTTATTTGGCACCTCAAAGGGTTCTTTTACAGGAGCCATCGATAAAAGGGGGCTGTTTGAGCAGGCAAACGGAGGAACCATTTTTCTGGATGAGCTGGATTCCATGCCCCAGACCCTCCAGGCCAAACTTCTCAGGGTTGTCCAGGAAAAAAAGGTGAGAAAGCTGGGTTCCCTTATTGAAACTGATCTGGATGTTAAAATTTTATCTTCCATAAGCAAACCACCCCTGAAAATTATCCAGACAGGAACCCTGCGCATGGATCTTTTTTACCGCATGGGTGTGGTTTCCATTCTGCTACCTCCTTTACGGGAAAGAAAAGGGGGTTTCACAAGGCTGGTTCAGTATTTTATATCCAAATACAACCACGAACTGGGAGAAAGGGTTACAGGGATCTCTTCCAGGGTTTCAGATCTTTTTGACCAATACCTATGGCCTGGAAATGTACGGGAACTGGAACATATTATCGAGGCAGCCATGAATATGGTTGGAGGCAGGGAAATCATAAGATTTGCCCATCTGCCCCCCCATATTTTCAGCTTTACCCATGGAATTAATGCCCTGGCCAGCGGACAGAATACCGTGGTTGGCAGGCCTGATCCCATGGGCCATGGACCTGATATTGCTGCTGGCAATTCCAATGCCATGGCAGCCGGCTCCCGGGACCTGGTCCATGGCATGGGTGGAAATGCAGGCCAGCCCAAAAGCCCGGAACCTGAAGCAGCAAAAAAAGGTTTTGGTTCCAGTCTTTGTGAAACCCAGGCTGTAAATGAAAAAGAGATGATTTGCAAAGCCCTTGAGCAGTCCAGGGGAAATGCCGCCAGGGCAGCCAGAAGTCTCGGGGTGTCCCCCCAATCCTTTCATTATAAACTTAAAAAGTACCAGATAGACCGGAAATCTTTTTCCAACCAGGCCATAGTGTAAAAACTGTAAAAATAATTTACAGTAAAAATCAAAAAAATTGAATTGTTTTATCTGTTTTTAAAAATAAAATCACCTGGAAATTAACTGGATAGAATTTTAAATTTATGAGATTTTTAGAAAATAATTCCAGTTTTATAGTGGTTTTACGCTCTTATCAGGTGAAAATTTGATTTGTATTAAATAATCAATGATGGGCTGGTACAATAAGTGCATTGTATTCCTTGTTTGTGTAGGCTTCATCATATAATTTATTTAATTTTTGGAGGAAAGATTCATGGGTACAAAAAAAGTTATTATTGCTTTTGTAGTGGCAATAATGTTGATTGCAGGTCAGAGCTTTGCGGCCAGTAAAACTCTTAAAGTTGGTATACTGGGACCATTTACAGGCCCTTCAGCCCAGACCGGTAAAGAGTTTAAGGCTTCTGTTCAAATGGCATTGGATACCATTGATTCCACAGTGGGAGATTACAAAATTGAACCCGTATGGGTGGATTCCCAGTCAGATCCAGCAAAAGCCTCTGGCGCATATGCAGAAGCAGTTGAAGGTAAGGGCATCCAGGCAGGTGTTTTGAACTGGCATTCTTCAGTGGCCATTGCTGTCATGGATGTGGCAGCCCAGTATAAGGAGATGTATAGACAATGAAAACCAATGCAAGAGCGGTTGTTATCGGTGGCGGTGCCATTGGTGTCAGTGTGGCCTACCACCTGGCAAAATATGGATGGAAGGATGATGTTGTCCTGATTGAAAAACATGAACTGACCTCAGGGTCCACCTGGATGGCAGCTGGAAATGTGTCTTTTTTCCATTCAAATTATTATGGCACCCAGGTAAACATGAAGAGTATTGAAATCTTCAAGGAACTGGAAAAAGAAACCGGACAGCCTTCAGGATGGCATACCACAGGTTCCATCCGTACTGCTGACAACCCCGGCCGCATGGACGAGCTTGGATATGCCTACTCAATGAACCGCTGCCTTGGTCTGGATGTCAGTTATGTGACTCCGGAAGAGATCGGGAAAATGCATCCGTTCATGAATACAGAAGGTCTTCTGGGCGGTCTGTACTGGCCCGATGACGGTGATGTGGATCCCAACTCAGTTACCCAGGCCATGGCAAAGGGTGCCAGGCAGCACGGGGTTGAGATGAACCTTCATACCCTGGTAAAAAGTATTGAGGAAACACCCTCGGGAGAATGGCTGGTAAAGACGGATAAAGGGGATATTACCTGCGAATATGTTATCAATGCAGCAGGCCTCTGGGCCCCGGAAGTTTCAAAAATGGTTGGACTGGAAATTCCTTCCATTGCCATTGCCCATACCCATATCCTTTATGAAAAAATCAATGCCATTGCCGATGCAGACACAATGCTGCCCCTTGTCCGAGACCCTGATAAGTCCATCTATCTCCGCCAGGAAATGGATTCCCTGATCCTGGGAATGTACGAAGCCAATGGCCAGCAGTGGAAAAAACACGGGGTACCATGGGATTATGCCCAGGAAGAGATCAACCCGGATATTGATAATATTTCCGACTGTATTGAGGCTGGCATGGAAAGATTTCCCATCCTGGGTGATACAGGTTTCAAACATGTGACCGCCGGTCCCATCACCTATACCCCCAATGGAGATCCACTGGTGGGTCCTGCAGCTCCCCTGAAAAACTTTTTTCAGGCCTGCGGCTACAGCTTTGGTATCACCCAGGCAGGCGGCATAGGTCACTTTCTTGCCGGATGGATCATGAACGGTGAGCCGGAAATTGATCTCTGGGCTGTGGATTCCAGACGTTATGGTTCCCATGCCAATTGGGCATATAATACGGAAAAAATTGCTGATACCTATCCAAGACTTTATTCCACAATTTATCCCAATGAATTCAGGGATGCGGCAAGACCCAACAGAACCAGCCCCATCTATGAATATCAAAAACAGGCCAATGCAGTATTTGGAGATTATTATGGCTGGGAATGCCCCAATTATTTCCCGCCCAAGGGTGAAGATTCCTATGAAGAACCTTCCTGGAGACGTTCCAATGCTTTCAAGCATGTGGCCAATGAATGTAAACACATGATGAACCATGTGGGAATAATTGACCTGACCCGTTTTGCCAAGACAAAGATTTCAGGATCAGGCGCCAAGGCATGGCTCAATAAAATGACCTGCCAGAAAGTACCGGAAAAAGATGGCCGCATTGCCCTGAGCCCCATGCTGGATCACAATGGAAATTTTAAATCCGACATGACCATTACCCGGGTGAATGAAGAAGAATTTTTCTGTGTCACTGCTTCTGTGGGTAAAAAACATGATCAGCACTGGATGCTTGAAAATCTTCCCAAGGATGGAAGTGTTGCCATGGAAGATATCACCTACCAGATGGGATGTTTAGTACTTGCAGGACCCAAATCCCGAGAGGTTCTTGCCAAAGCCAGCTATAATGATGTCTCCGGTGATGCTTTTAAATTTTCCACTTCCCAGGAGATTTATGTGGGAAGGACCAAATGCAGGGTTAACCGCATGAATTATGTGGGAGAGCTGGGATTTGAAATTTTTCATCCCATCCAGCAGCAGACAGCTGTATACAATGCTCTCATGGAAGCGGGTGCTGATAGTGATATCCGCATGATCGGAATGCATGCCATGGATTCCATGCGCCTGGAAAAGGGGTATCTTGCCTGGAAGAGTGAAATGACTCTCCATCACACCCCCCTTGAAACAAATGTGTCCTGGACCGTTAAAATGGACAAGGAGTTTATCGGTAAATCAGGCATTGAAAAACAGAAAGAATCTGGTATCCCCTTGAAACTGGTATGTCTGGTTGTGGATGCCAAGGATTCCGATGCCTGGGGATATAACCCCATCATGCTTGATAATGAGAGAATCGGTATGACATCCTCCGGCGGTTACGGCCACAGGGTGGAAAAAAGTATTGCCCTGGGGTATTTAAAACCTGAGTTTGCAAAACCAGGCACAAAAATGGATGTTGAGATCCTGGGTCGTTTGAGATCGGCAGAAGTTGTGACCATGCCGATTTATGATCCTAAAAATGAAAAGATGAAAAGTTAGAAGGAATAAATTAAATGAAAATCTGTGTGTGTTTAAAACATGTACCGGACACGGCAGCTTCAATCAAGCTGGCTGGAGATGCAGGATTTGAAGATTCTGAAATCAAATTTGTGTCCAACCCCTATGATGAATACGGGGTGGAAGAGGCAGTGAGCCTGGTGGAAAAAGAGGGTGGTGAAGTTGTTATTGTCACGGTTGGTAAAGCAGCCGCAGTTACAACAATTCGTGGAGCCATGGCCATGGGAGCCCACAGGGCCATCCTGGTGAAAATCGATGATCAGTTTCTGGATTCTTCCCTTACTGCCCAGGCTTTAAAAGCAGCCATGGAACAGGATGGACTGCCAGATATGATTTTCACTGGAAAGGGCTCTGTGGATACAGAGAGCTTTCAGACCCAGTATCGGCTTGCCCAGTCCCTTGGCATGCCAGTGGTCAACGAAGTCAATGCGCTGTCTCTGGACAATGGAAAAGTCGTTGTTGAAAAAGAGGCAGGGGGCGGTGATAAACAGGTGATGGAAATGAGCCTTCCCTGTGTTGTCGGAGCTACCAAAGGCCTGAACGAACCCAGATATCCCAAGTTTCCCGACATCATGAAGGCCAAGAAAAAAAAGATCCAGGAGATTGATCTGGCTGACCTTGGTGTGGATGGAGCAGCCGGCAGTGTTGTCATTGAAAAATTGGAAACCGTGCCTGAAAGATCTGGAGCAAAAATGCTCCAGGGATCTGTGGATGACCAGGTAACTGAACTTGTCAAAATCCTTAAAGAGGATGAAAAGGTTTTATAAAACAAGGAGAAAAGGATATGGCCAGGACAGGAATTTTAATTGAAACGGAAAATAATGAGATAAAGGACACCAGTCTAGGTGTTTTGACAGCTGCGGCTGGTCAGGAAATCTATGCACTTGTTTTGGATGCCGACCCGGCAGCGGTTAAGGATAAACTGGCTGAATATGGTGCTGACAAAATTATAGGGCTCAAGATTGGCTCAGGCAGCCCGGATCTTGCTGCCCATGCTTTGTCTGCAGCAATTAAGGAATATGATCTCACTGCTATGCTGGGAACCGCCAGTGCAGAGGGGAAAGACCTGTTTGCAAGACTTGCATCCCTCATGGACCAGCCCCTGGTTTCCGATTGCGTGGCAGTTAATCTTGATGATAAAATTGTTAAGAAATCCCATTTTTCAGGAAAAATCATTGCAAACCTGAAGGTAAACGGGCCTTTGTTTCTATGCACCATCCGTCCCAATGTAATTGAACCGGTAGCTGCCCCAGCCAGTGGGGAGATTCTGGAATTTATACCAGGTGTGGAAGATCCAGGACTTGTAAAAATTCTGGAGATTAAAAAAGGGGAAGGCGGAAAAATAGATCTTACTGAAGCTCCGGTGATTGTTACCGGAGGACGGGCCATCAAGGCAGCTGAAAATTATAAGATGCTGGAAGATTGCGCCTCTAAAATTGGTGCAGCCGTAGGAGCTTCCAGAGCAGCTGTGGATGCAGGCTATGCACCCCATACCATGCAGGTGGGCCAGACCGGAAAAACCGTAAGTCCCAAACTTTATATTGCATGCGGAGTTTCAGGAGCTGTCCAGCATTTTGCCGGCATGAAGACCTCCAAAGTGATTGTGGCTATCAATGAAGATAAGGATGCGCCAATTTTTACCAAATGTGATTATGGTATTGTGGGGGATATTTTTGAAGTTGTCCCTGCATTAACGGAAAAATTGTAACAATGAATAGATGCCCGGGATAATTATCCCGGGCACTTGCATTAAACGAGTGAACATGACTGTCAAAGATTTAAGAGGTTTGATTGAAACCTATGTTTCTGACTATCCTGAACAAAATAATGAAAAAAATATCTGGCGGGCCCCCCTGGTGGCCACAGCAAGGGCTGACCATCGTTTTGATATCCTTCCCAAAATCGCATCCAATGATCATGTTCTTCCCAAGGACCTTTTAGCCAAGGGTAAAACAGTGGTAGTCTTTTTCGTCCCCTTTTTTAAAGATCTGGCAAAGGAGAATCACAAGGATTCCATTCCATGTAGAAATTGGGGACATGCCTATGAAGCCACCAATCGCTTGATCAACAGCCTGTGTGAGCATGTCCAGTCCTATTTTCAAGGTCTTGGATTTGCTTCTGCCCTGGTACCGGCCACCCACAACTTTGATCCTGAAAAACTCATGGCCCGCTGGTCTCACAAACATCTTGGATATATTTCCGGCCTGGGGCGTTTCGGGGTAAATGCCCAGTTCATTACTCCCTCGGGATGTGCTGGCCGCCTGGGAAGCCTGGTCACAGAGGCTGATCTTGGTGACAGTCCTCTTGTAACAGAAAAGGAATTATGTATCCACAAAAATGGGGGCAAATGTCTGGTCTGTGTGGAAAGATGTCCTGTGGGGGCTGTGTCTGCTGAATCCGGTATCAACCGGAAATTATGCTGGGAACGTCTTAAATCCAATTTGGAAGAAACAGACCAGCTAAGGGGGTTAAGGGAAAACACCCATGTCTGCGGTAAATGCCAGGTTCTGGTCCCCTGCAGCCTCAAGGCACCCAGAAGTGGAACTGCCCATTCTCAGGCAATTTGAAAATAATAACTACAAAGTCATATCAAAAAGTCTATCATATAAGAATAAGTCATGCTAAAAAATCAATATTATTAGAAAATCATATTGCACTTTATACTGGGCATCAAAGATATGATTTTTTAACCCGAAGTTAAGAACACATCTGTTTTTAACTGGTACTCTTGGGCCAGAGATCGTAAAAATGATGGACAGGACCGTGTCCTTTTCCTGTCTGATAGCCAGCACCTGCCCTAAGGGCCCCAATAATATAATTTTTTGCATTTTTGACTGCGGTTTCAAGTGCTATGCCTTTGGCAAGGTTGGCTGCAATGGCCGAAGACAGGGTGCAGCCCGTACCGTGGGAATTGGGAGTGTTGATCCTTGTTCCGGGAAGTTCAACCATGGTGTTGGTTTTTTTTTGATACAATAGGTCGCAACTGCTGGTGCCGGAAAGATGTCCACCTTTTAAAAGCACATTAACAGGTCCAGGGGCTGCAAGATCCCTGGCAGCCTGGGCCATGTCTTCAAAAGTTTCAACGGACCTGCCCAGGAGTACAGACGCTTCGGGCAGGTTTGGGGTAATAAGATCGGCCAGGGGAATGAGATTTTCCTTCAGAGCCTGGACTGCATCTTCCCTGAGCAGTTTGTCACCGCTTTTGGAAATCATGACCGGATCAACCACAATATTGGGACATTTCCAGTATTTTAGTTTTTGGGCCACCATTTCTATCACCTCAGGGGAGTGGAGCATGCCTATTTTTACAGCATCAACTCCAATATCATCCATGACCGCATCTATCTGCTGACCGATGAATTCAGGCGGTACCGGGAAAATGCCTGTAACCACCCGGGTGTTCTGGGCCGTGAGGGCAGTTATTGCAGACATGCCAAAACAGCCCAGGGCTGAAAAGGTTTTCAGGTCTGCCTGGATACCTGCCCCGCCACCGCTGTCCGAGCCTGCTATTGTCAATGTTCTGAAATGGGTTTTCATGATTGCTTCTCCCTAGGGGTTCTGGTTTGTGCAAAATCTCTACAAAGTGTTTTTGTCGCTTGATAAGGGTCCTGGGCAGAACATATGGCGGAAACCACTGCCATGGAATCTGCACCTGCTCTGGCAATCTGTTCTGCGTTTGAGTGATTGAGCCCGCCAATGGCAACCAGGGGATGCCTGGAATAGTCCTTTATCTTTGCAAGGCCGGAAAGTCCCCAGGAACCCCTGGTATCGGTTTTGGTGGGGGTGGGAAAGATGGGGCTCACCCCGATATAGTCCAGGTCCAGATCCTGGGCAATGGTAACGTCTTCCCAGGTTTCAACGGAAAGGCCGATTATGGCTCTGGGACCAAGAATCTTTCTGGCCATTGTATAGGGCATGTCGCTCTGGCCGATGTGTACCCCGTCAGCTTTGGCTGCCAGGGCAATATCCACACGGTCATTGATGATCAATGGGACCCGGGCAGGTCTGAGTATGGCTTTCAGGCCCAGTGCCCTGGTTAGAAAGCTGCGAGTATCTGCGGTTTTTTCCCGGAGTTGTACCCAGGAGATCCCTGCTTCCACAGCCTTTGCCACCACAGTTTCAAGGGAGTGATGTTTACATGAATCCTCATCTGTTACCAGGTAAATGCCCTCCATATCTATCCTCCTAAGCTATAAAATAATCTTGAATATTTTTTTCTGTTAATTGGTACAGGGTGTCAATGAAATTGACCTGGAGGCTGGCAGGGCCCTTGGCATTTGTGCCTGCTATCTCCCCTGCAATGCCCATGACAGCCATGGCATGGGCTGCTGCCATTTCATGGACAGGGTTTATGGCTGCAAAGGCAGCGCAAAGGGCCGTGGCTGTACAGCCAAGGCCGGTCACCTTTGGCATCATGGCATGCCCGTTTTTTACCAGGATCATGTTGTCTCCTGAAACAATATAATCTATTTCTCCGGTGATGCAGACCACGCATCCAAATTCCCGGTTCAATATTTTTGCAGAATCAATTGCCAGATCTGATGCACTGGTGCTGTCAACTCCCTTGGTCATTGCATCTTCTTCGCAAAGGGCCATGATTTCCGAGCCGTTCCCCCGGATGATGGAAGGGGATGAGGCATGAATCAGGTCCCTGGCAGTGGAAGTTCTGTATGGGGTTGCGCCCACGCCCACAGGATCCAGAACAATTGGGATATTTCTTTGTTTTGCCCGGGCCGCAGCCTTGAACATGGAGGTGATCCAGGGATCACTCAGGGTGCCCATGTTGATGACCAGGGCTCCGGCAATATTCACCATGTCTTCAACTTCCGGCTCTGCATGGGCCATGACAGGGGATGCACCCAGGGCCAGCAGGGCATTTGCAGTATTATTCATCACCACATAATTGGTGATATTGTGGACCAGGGGGCTGTTTTGCCGGATAAGGTCAATGTCTTTCCAGATACTGGATGGATTGATATTCATTTTAGATCTCCTTTTTAATTACTTTTACCAGGTGTGAATGAGTTTTTTTACATCCACTTTATTTTTAATGAGTTTGTATTCAAGGGCAAAATCGGCAAAT
>JAOZST010000001.1:0-32365 GCA_029939535.1 Desulfobacteraceae bacterium
TCGGTTGATCAGGCAGGTTAATTCCCTGGTAGGTATATTCCAGTGAATCTCCAATTATGTAAAGGACGTTTGGTTTATTACATTATATAGGCCACTGGCGATGTTGCAGACCATTTTACGACATTATTTTTTAGAATATAAAAAATTGACGTCTGCCATTACTGCCAAAGTATTTAGATTCTTATCTCTGATTTTCGTGTTATTTTGGTAAGAGAATCAGAAAACCTTTTTGGTTCTGGCTTGTCCAGGTTAGGGCTTTTTACAAAATTCAGAAGTACTCCACTATTACATGCGATATCACCTAAGTGGTACGTTCTTTGACTTTTAAAGGAAAGATGAATATGGTATTCTTCATTTTTGATTGTTTGATTGAAAAAGGGATTCTAAGGGTATGACAATATTGGATATAAAAATCGGATCGGGCATGGATGTCCACCAGCTGGTTCCTGGCAGGGACCTGATCATCGGCGGCGTGAAAATTGATCATGAAAAAGGGCTAAAAGGCTATTCAGATGCGGATGTGCTTATTCATTCGGTGTGTGATGCCATTCTCGGAGCTGCCGGGCTTGGGGATATTGGAGAGCATTTTCCAGATACAGATCCCCAGTATAAGGGGATTTCAAGCAGTATCCTCCTTGAACAATGTTCAGATTTTCTTGGTGAAAAGGGATATGAAATTCTAAATATGGATTGCATTGTCTTTGCTCAGGAACCCCGGCTCAGTCCTTATAAGAAAAAAATGGCAGAAAATATAGCCGACATACTCAAACTTGACTCCGGTCTTGTGAATGTCAAGGCAACAACAACTGAGAGGCTTGGTTTTGTCGGAAGAGGAGAGGGCATTGCAGCCCAGACAACACTATTAATACGCGCCATTCAATAATATGTGCAGCCAAGAAAGAGAGGAATAGGAAAACAATAATGAGTTTAAAAGTTTATAATACATTGAGCGGGAAAAAAGAGGAGTTTGTTCCCCTTGAGGAGGGCAAGGTCAGCATGTACGTATGCGGCCCCACAGTCTATGATACAAGCCATATCGGCCATGCCAGGTCTGTGGTAGTCTTTGATATGATTTTCAGGTGGCTGACCAGGCTTGATTATACAGTTAAATATGTTCGAAACTTTACGGATGTGGATGACAAGATCATTAAAAAATCCAATGAGACCGGCCAGTCCTGTACTGAGATCACGGAAAAATATATTGATGAATTCCACAATGAAATGGATGCCCTTAACGTGCTTCGCCCCACTGTTGCACCCAAGGCCACGGAACATATCCGGCATATAATTGATTTTATCCAGATGCTCATTGACAGGGAAAAAGCTTATTATGTGGAAGGCGGGGATGTTTATTTTTCCATTGATTCCTTTAAGGAGTATGGGAAACTTTCCCACAGGAATCCCGACGACATGCGGGCCGGTGCAAGAATCGCTGTGGATGAAAAAAAGAAAAGCCCCCTGGATTTTACCCTGTGGAAACCGGCAAAACCCGGGGAGCCCTGTTGGGAAAGTCCCTGGGGTAGTGGCAGGCCTGGATGGCATATTGAATGTTCTGCCATGAGTTATGAATATCTGGGGGAAGGCTTTGATATCCATGGAGGGGGCAAGGATTTGATATTTCCCCACCATGAAAATGAAATTGCCCAGAGTGAGGCAGTTTTTGGACGGCAATTTGTCAAATATTGGATCCACAACGGGTTTGTGGATATTAACAATGAGAAAATGTCTAAATCCCTTGGTAATTTTACCATGATCAAGGAAGTGCTGCTAGATTATTCTCCTGAGGTGATCCGTCTTTTTTTATTGTCCAAACATTATCGAAGCCCAATTGATTATAATGAGGATTCCATGCGGGAGATTTCCCTGGGGCTGGACAGGATTTATGCTTTCCTGGAAAGACTTAGGGATGCCGGCATGACCGGGGAAACCGGGAAAACCGGGGAACTATGGGATGGGTGCGTTGCTGCATTGAATGATGATTTTAATTCAGCAAAAGCTTTGGCCAATGTTTTTGAAGCCGTGAAAAAAGGGAATAAAATGCTGGATGATACCAGTGGGAAACCCGATGCTGCTATCTGTGGTTCCCTTGCCCAGGTGTATGGAGATATCCTTTCTCTTTCCGGAATACTGGGTATATTCCTGAAGGACCCAAAGGAGTATTTTAAGGCCAAAAAGGACAAGGGTGTGGCAGACATGGCCATTGATCCAGCCAGGGTTGAGGATTTGATTGTCCAGCGGACTGCTGCCCGAAGGTCGAAGGATTTTGCAAGGGCCGATGAAATCCGGGAGGAACTTCTGGAAATGAATATTGTTCTGGAGGACGGAGCCCAGGGAACGGTCTGGCGATTTGAATAGAATCTGTTAAATGGTTTTTATAAGTAGAGAATGAAAAAGGGCAGCCAAAGATAGAGGGCTGCCCTTTTTTAGTTTGCAGTGTTTATATCAGATTTTTTTCTTTTTTTGCTTGTTGGGGTTTTGTTTTTTTTTCGGTTGGTTTTTAACCATCTTAGCCCAGGCATCCCTGAGGGTGACGGTGCGGTTGAATACTCTTTTTTGAGGCTCCTTTGAATCCAGACAGAAATAGCCAAGCCGCTCAAACTGGTAAACCTCTTCTGGTTTGGCTTGTTCAAGGCTTTGCTCAAGTTTGCAGTCCTTGAGAACTTCAAGGGAATCAGGGTTTATATTTTCAATAAAATCCTGATTCCCTTGTTCCGGGTTTTCATCCTTGAACAATCTGTCATAAAGGCAAACTTGGGCATCCAGACAATCATTGGCATTTACCCAGTGAATAGTACCCCGCACCTTTCTGCCGTCAGGGGCGTTTCCCCCTTTTGTTGCAGGGTCATAGGTGCAGATCAGTTCTATTACCTTTCCCTGGTTATTTTTGATCACCTCTTTGCAGGTCACAAAATAGGCATACCTGAGACGGACTTCTCTTCCAGGTCCCAGGCGGAAAAATTTTCTGGGCGGGTCTTCCATGAAATCATCCTGCTCAACAAAGATCTCTCTGGAAAAGGTTAAAGAACGTTTTCCCATCTCTTCCTTCTGGGGGTGGTTCATGGCACCCAGTTTTTCTGTTTTACCTTCTGGAAAATTTTCAATGGTCACTTTTAATGGCTTTAGAACACCCATGACCCTGGGAGCTTTTTCGTTCAGGTCATCTCGAAGACAGGATTCCAGAAGGCCCATGTCAATGCGGCTGTCTTTTTTGGAAACTCCAATAATATTGCAGAATCTGCGGATGGATTCCGGGGTGTAGCCCCTGCGCCTCATTCCTTCCAAGGTGGGAAGTCTTGGATCATCCCAGCCGGACACATGGTTTTGATCCACCAGAAGCTGGAGTTTGCGTTTGCTCAGGACTGTATGGTTGATATTCATCCGGGCAAATTCAATCTGCTGGGGATGGAAGGGAGTTTCCAGGGTATCAAGTATCCAGTCGTACAAAGGCCGGTGGTCCTGAAATTCAAGGGTGCACAGGGAATGGGTAATGCCTTCCAGGGAATCGGACAGACAATGGGTGTAATCGTACATGGGATAGATGCACCATTTATCCCCTGTCCTGTGGTGGGAAGCTTTTTTTACCCGATAGATGATTGGGTCCCGAAGATTGATATTGGGGGATTCCATGTCAATTTTTGCCCGGAGCGTTACTTCCCCTTCTTTGAACTCTCCGTTTTTCATTCGCACAAACAGGTCCAGATTTTCTTCAATGGACCGGTCCCGGAAGGGGGAATTTTTCCCCGATTCAGTCAGGGTCCCTCTATATTCCCTGATTTCATCGGAAGACAGGCTGCACACATAGGCTTTCCCCTTTTTGATCAACTGGATGGCAAATTCATAGAGCTTATCAAAATAATCAGAGGCAAAAAAAGGGGTTTTATAATCAAACCCAAGCCATTGCACGGTTGATTTTATGGAATCAATATAAATCTGTTTCTCTTTGGCAGGATTGGAATCATCAAATCGCAGGTTACAGAAACCATTGAATTGTTTTGCCATATTGAAATTAAGACAAATGGATTTTGCATGTCCTATATGGAGATATCCATTAGGTTCCGGAGGAAAACGGGTGCCTACTCTGCCATTGTTCTTATTGGCCTGAAGATCCTCTTTGATGATGGATTCTATAAAATGTCCTTTTTTCTTGTTTTCTTCCATTGGTTCCTTTTCCATTGGTTCCTCTTTGGTTGGATTTAATATAAACTTCAATAATTATCATATTCAAAGCCTGTATAAAAGAAAGAAATTTTCAAATTAATTGGTTCAGGGTCATAAGAATGATATAGTTTACCCTCAAACCAGGTTGATAACAAGAAATAAGTACTTAATTTATATGGATACATTAACTAATCTCACAGTACAGGATAAAAAATATTATGGGCCTATTTAACCTGGTATCGGAATTTTCACCCACCGGGGACCAGCCAGAAGCCATTGAATACCTTTCAAAAGGCATTTTGAACAATGCAAACCACCAGGTGCTTTTGGGTGTGACAGGATCAGGTAAAACATTTACCATGGCCAATATCATTGAAAGGCTTGAAAAACCGAGTCTTATCATCGCTCCTAACAAGACATTGGCAGCCCAGCTCTACAATGAATTTTTATCCCTGTTCCCTGACAATTGTGTGGAATACTTTGTCAGTTATTATGATTATTACCAGCCGGAAGCCTATATTCCTTCCAGTGATACCTATATCCAGAAAGACTCCTCCATCAATGAAACCATTGACAAGATGCGCCATTCGGCAACCCGGTCTGTGCTTGCCAGAAAAGATGTGATTGTTGTGGCCAGTGTCTCCTGCATTTACGGCCTGGGTGCGCCCGAAGATTACCTGGACCTGAGAATTACCCTGAATGTGGACATGGAGATTTCCAGGGAGCAGGTGATTGCCCGATTTGTTGATATCCAATATACAAGAAATGATATGGATTTCCATAGAGGAGTCTTTCGGGTCAGGGGAGACAGGTTGGAGATTTTTCCAGCCTATGAAGAGGACAAGGCAGTTCGCATTGATTTTTTCGGTGACACCATTGAGGAAATTTCAGAGATTGATCCCCTGAAAGGTGAGGTGCTTAGAAAGCATGAGCACATGGTAATCTACCCGGCCTCCCATTATGTTACCAAAAAGCAGACCCGGAAAAAAGCCGTTGAAAGTATTATAACAGAGCTGAAACAGCGCCTGAAATATTTAAGGAAAGAGAACCGCTTGCTTGAGGCCCAGCGCCTTGAAGAAAGAACCCAGTATGATATTGAAATGCTCAATGAAATCGGGTATTGCAACGGGATTGAAAATTACTCCCGCCACCTTACCGGCCGTGCCCCGGGAGAACCGCCCCCAACCCTGCTGGACTATATTGATAATGATTTTTTATTGTTTTTTGATGAAAGCCATATATCCGTGTCCCAGCTGGGGGCCATGTACAAGGCGGACAGGTCCAGGAAAGAAACCCTGGTCAAGCATGGATTCAGGCTGCCCTCAGCCATGGATAACAGGCCCCTTCAATTTGAGGAGTTCAAAACCAGGGTTCCCAGGACCATCTACGTTTCTGCCACTCCCGCAGATTATGAAATGGAAAAGGCAGGGGAAAGGGTGGCAGAGCAGATCGTAAGGCCCACTGGCCTTCTGGACCCAAAAGTAAGTATCAGGGATGCAAAGACCCAGGTGGATGATCTCTATGGGGAGATCATCAAACGGGTGGAAGCCGGAGAGCGGGTTCTGGTTACAACTCTGACCAAGCGCATGGCAGAAGATCTCACCGATTATTATTCAGACCTGAATATCAAGGTCAAATATCTTCATTCCGATATCGGGACTTTGGAAAGAATCGATATTATCCAGGACCTTCGCAAGGGGCTTTTTGATGTCCTCATCGGCATCAACCTGCTCAGGGAAGGACTGGATATACCTGAAGTTACCCTGGTGGCCATTCTGGACGCTGACAAGGAAGGTTTTTTACGATCATACAGGTCTTTTATTCAGATATTTGGCAGGGCTGCCAGAAATGTTTATGGCCGGGTGATCATGTATGCGGAAAAAGAGACTGGTTCCATGAAAAAGGCTTTGTCAGAAACCAGGCGCCGCCGTAAAATCCAGAGAAAATACAATGAAGTCCATGGGATTGTGCCCACAACCATTCAAAAAAAGATTAATGCCTTTGAATATATCATGCAGGAAGATTCGGCCAGTCAGGCAGCAGCAGCTGTCAATGAGGAAATTATGGCCTATGGGGAAAAAGAACTGAACCTTGAGGATATTATCAAAGACCTGGAGTATAAAATGAAGCTGGCAGCTGAGAATCTAGAATTTGAAAAAGCAGCAGAATACAGAGACAAAATATTGGAACTTAATAAGATAAAAAATAATTCATGATGAACCAGATTATCCAGGAAAAATACAGCCAGTCTCCCCATCGTCCTGGAGTTTACCTGATGAAGGATGCAAGGGGAAAAATAATCTATGTGGGAAAGGCCAAAGACCTTAAAAAAAGGCTGTCTTCATATTTTATCAAAAAAGACCACCAGGAATTGAAAACAGCTGCCCTCCTGGAAATGGTCAAGGATTTTGATCTGATCATTACCACCTCGGGCCATGAAGCCTTTATTCTTGAGTCCAACCTGATCAAGGAGCACAATCCCAAATATAATGTTATTTTAAAGGACGGTAAAAATTATCCCCTGCTGAGGATTGATATGAATGAAACCTATCCCGCAATTCAGCGGGTAAGGAAAATAAAGAAGGACCATGCCCTTTATTTTGGACCCTATTCTTCCTCCCTGAGTGTCAATAGAACCTTAAAGCAGATTCAAAAGATTTTTAAACTCAGAAAATGTGGGAATACCCAGTTTCAAAACCGGTCCAGGCCATGCCTTAATTTTCAGATAAAAGCCTGCCTGGGAGTTTGCTGCAATCATGTCCCGGAGGCTGACTATAAACGCCGTGTAAAGGATGCTATTTTGTTTTTAAGGGGGAGGTCCGGCCAGGTAGTTAAAAAACTCAAGGCTGAAATGGAATCCCATTCTGTTTTACAGGAGTTTGAAAAGGCAGCCCAGCTAAGGGATGCTGTCTTTGCCATTGAAAATATCATGGAAAAACAGGTGGTGGTAAGTCCGGATTTGAAAGACAGGGATGTAATGGGGCTGGCAGCGAAGAAGGGAAAGGCCGTTGTCACGGTTATGATGATTCGGTCCGGTCTTTTGATCGATACGGTACATTATCCTTTGGATCTGGGGTTTAAGGAATCCAGTGAGGCCCTTTCTGCCTTTGTGGATCAGTATTATGAAAAAACCAGGTTTTTACCGGCCTTTGTTTTGCTGAGCAGGGAAATTGAAAACAAGGAGGAGATTCAGCAGCGTCTTACCCTTCAATTGGGGAAAAAAGTCCAGGTCCACAGTCCAGTGAGGGGTGAGAAAAAACGATTGGTGGAAATGGCAGTTGTCAATGCATCCAGGGAACTTGAAAAGATCCTGCTCAAAGAAAAAGAAGAGCAAGCAACCCTGGTCATGCTCAAATCCCTGCTGGGTATGAAAGACCTGCCCCAGCGCATTGAGTGTTTTGATAATTCCAATATTTCAGGCCAGGACCCGGTTTCTTCCATGGTGGTCTTTACAAACGGCAGGCCGGATAAGTCTGCCTATCGTAAATATATAATCCAGGGGATTGAGTTCCAGGATGATTATGCCTATATGTACCAGACCCTTGAAAGACGGTTTTCAAAAGCCAGGGAAGAGATGGCCTGGCCCGACCTTCTGGTGGTGGATGGGGGTAAGGGCCAGTTGGGCATGGCAATGGCCGTATTAAAGGACCTTGGCATCAACCAGTCCTTTGCCATTGCCGGCCTTGCCAAGAAAGACAAGGCAAAGGGAGAGCTTTTTGATAAGATCTATGTGCCGGGCCGATCAAATCCTTTGAAAATCGGGACATCCAAAAAGGCCTTATATCTTTTGGAGCAGCTCAGGGATGAGGCCCACAGGTTTGCCATTACCTTCCAGAGAAAGCGCCGGGAAAAAAGGGGAGGTCTCTCTTTTTTTGATTCAATTTCAGGTATTGGCCCTAAAAAGAAAAAAATGCTGCTCACCAGGTTTAAAGGACTTAAAAATTTGAAAAATGCTTCCCAGGAAGAGTTGATATCCCTGCCTGGGATAAACAGAGAACTGGCAGCCAGGATTTTACAGGAATTAACATCAAGATAAAACCAGCCAACCATTCACACTTTTACATACAGGTGTTTCTAATTGTGGGTGACTGTAAAACCTTCCCATTTGTTAAATCTGCCCTGTATTTTTATTAATGTATCCTGATCTTTTTCCGATTCAATGAATAGTTCAGGCTTCTGGGGAACGTCCTCTTTCTCGGCTCCTGTAAATATTTTCAGGGTGGATGCCCTTCTCAGATAGCCATGGATCGTCAGGGTCATTTGTGACATTTTCCGGTCTATTTCTCTGATTTTTTTATTAATATTCTCTTCATCCTCTGTTCTGGACTTGTTTTGTTGAGGTTTTTGGCTAAGGATATCCAGCAGTTTTTTAATATTAGTAACTTCTTTGGTATTCATTTGTTTAGCAATGGCTTCCAATTCTTTGTAAAGTACTTCAAAAGCCATTGTCCGGGTGGCCAGGATGAATTGTTTTAAATTATTCTGAATCAGTGGGTTTGTTTTTATGGCTTTGGTAAGTTTCTGGAGTTCATTCTGTAATTTTCCCATTAATTTTTTGGTCTTGTCTTTTTCAGATAATGTTTTCTTTTGCAGGTTTTTCAGGGCTTCCTTCAAGGCTTTTTTCTGGGAAAACAGCCTTCGCCCAAAATAAATTTTATTTTCTCCACAAAAATAAATATTTTTCAGAGATATAATTTCCGCATCCAGGATGTTGCTGGTCAGGATACCTCTTTGTTTTTCAAAAGATATGCCAGCGGAAAAAAGGCTGGACTCAATTAATTGTTCTTTAATGGTGATACACCCATTTTCTGATATCAGAATAGAATTACTGGCCATATGGAAGGTGATGTCTTCCCGGGCCGAGACCTTAGAGTTAGGCTGTATGGTCTGTATCACTGCGTGGCAGTCAGTTGTTACCTCTCCGCCTTCCAGTGTGTTGATCTCAATAATTCCCTTTACCCTTAATTTGAATTCACTGCAGACTATACCCACTTTCATACTTATGGGACAGATATGTTCGGTTCCTATATTCCCAGTGGAGTAATCCAGTCGATTGATATCAAGGTTATTACTTATCTCAATACCTGTTAGTTGATTGCTGGACTTGGTTAATAGCACCACTCCTGTTCTGCTGGCCCTGAGAAAATGGCCCCTGGTTTTTCCCCTATAGCCCAGGCTGTCCACAAGATCAATCCCACCCTTTAGATTTATGTCAAGGGGCAGGGCTCTGGGGACCGGTATAATTTCTCCATCAAATCCCAGACCTGGTTTACCCTGGTATTCCGGGGTGATAAAAAAAAGATTGTCCCCTGCCGAGACAACGGGGTACTTATTTATTTCCCTGAAATCAATAACCCCGTTTTCCATCAATAATCCAGGGCAGGCTTCATGGTCAAAATATGACTTTCCAATGGCCCCGTCCAGGCTGGGTATTTCAGGAGTTCCTTTGAAAACCATGGATAGCAGTTTTCTGGTTAAAAGTATTTCCATGGACAGGCTGAGCCTGGTGAGGTCCTGGTTGTCTGATCCAGATAAATCCTTCAATTTTTTTTTTATTTTCAGCTCTCCATTTTCAGGAATGGCCCGGGTCAGAAGTTTTTTGAGGTTTGCCAGGATTTCAGGGCCTTTAATATTTATTCGAGGAAATAGTTGTAAAAGGGACTGGACAATGACCGGGTCTGGATACTGGGTACGGTTTATCTGGAAAAGAATTTTAATCTTATTATTCTGTTTTACAATGGAGTTAAATAGATTGTTCTCAAGGATGTCAGCCTTGTCCTGCATCCTTTCACTGGAGAGCGGTTCCAGTGCTGTAGCCGCTTTTTCAGCATCCATTGTAAAAATCCTTTATAGATGATTTTTTTCATATCTGGCCAGGCAGGGCATATTGTATTTTGCCAGAAAACCCTGTCCCGATCCTGTCCATTCTTTTCTAATCCTACTATGTAATGGGAAAACTTGCAAAAAGCTTTTTGAATAATACCTTTTTTACTTTACACCTGGACCGGTAAAGTATAGTACAAAGTCAGAATTTAATAAAATTTGTTGTTTAATAACATTGGTCCGGGAGAAGTAGAATGATAGAGAAATTTGAAGATAATGATCCAGAGAATTCAGATAATTTGAGTTTTGAGGAACTTTTTGAATCCTATGGTGAAAAGGCAGGCAGGGAACTCAAGCAGGGGGATATGGTTGAAGGTCAGATTATCTCCATTGGAAGGACCAGTGTTTATATTGACACGGGCACAAAAAGTGACGGTGTGGTTGAAAAAGCAGAACTCCTGGATGAAAAAGGAGAATTTCCTTTTCAAATCAATGATAAATTAAAATTATATGTGGTTTCTTTGAGTGAAAGTGAAGTAATCCTGTCCAAAGTCATATCTGGTGCAGGAAAGGCCGCCATGCTGGAAGATGCCTTCCATAATCATATTCCTGTTGAAGGGAGGGTTACAGATGTTATCAAAGGAGGATTCAACGTGGATATCCTGGGGAAAAGGGCTTTTTGTCCGGTCAGCCAGATGGATGTCCGTTATGTTGAAACCCCTGAAGACTATGTGGGCCAGGTATCCCAGTTTTTGATCACCCGGTTTGAAGAAAATGGCAGGAATATTGTGATTTCCCGCAGGGATCTGCTTAATGAGCAGATCAAAGAGGAGCAGCAGGCATTCCTGGCAAAGGTCTCTGAAGGAGATATTGTTCAGGGAAAGGTTATCAAACTTATGTCCTATGGTGCCTTTATTGAACTTGCCCCCGGGGTTGAAGGCATGGCACATATTTCAGAACTGAGCTGGTCCAGGGTGGAAAAACCCGATGAAATTATCCAGGTAGAGGATATTGTTTCTGTTAAGCTGCTTACAATTGAAAACAGGGAAGGGGATAATCCCAAGATTTCCCTTTCCATGAAGCAGATTGATTCAAACCCATGGGATCAAATGGGGGATTCATTTCATCCCGGAGATCAGGTCAGTGGGAAAGTGATCCGCTTGGCTTCCTTCGGGGCTTTTGTGGAAATTGCCCCAGGTGTGGACGGTCTGGTACATATCAGTGAAATGAGCCATACCAGAAGGGTGCTCAGACCGGAAGACGTGATCCAGGAGGGAGAGCAGGTCCAGGTGGTTATAAAGACCATTGACATGGACAGCAAGCGGATTTCCCTAAGCATAAAAGATGCTTTGGGGGACCCCTGGACAGGTGTTATTACTAAATATCCTCTGGGAACCATTCAGGAGGGCACCCTTGAAAAAAGAGAGACATTCGGACTTTTTATCAGGCTGGAGCCGGGAGTCACAGGACTGATGCCCATGTCCAATATCCGCAATGCTTCATCAAGCTCGGATTATGACAAACTTAAACCAGGAGATTCTTTTCAGGTCCTTGTCCAGGAAGTGGACGAGGATCAAAGAAGAATTACTCTGGCACCACCAGACCAAAAGGATCCTGATAATTGGAAGCAATTTGCCCGTCGGCAGGAAGAAAAGTCTCTGGGTACCATGGAGAGTCTGTTCCTTGAGGCCTTAAAAAAGAAAAAATAATACAGGTAAGTTTTCAATGAAAAAGGGCAGTAAAACCATTTTGTTTGTGGATGATGAAATCTATCTGGTAGAGGTGGGCAGGGAAATGCTGGAGGATTATGGGTATGATGTGGATGCCATGACAAGTGCAGTACAGGCCTTTGAACGGTTTGAAACGAATCCTGACAAATATGGCCTGCTCATCACTGACTATACAATGCCGGGGATGACAGGGGCCCAGCTGGTTGAAAAAATACATGGCCTGAAGCCGGACCTGCCGGTTATCATGTGTTCAGGCATTGAGCTTGACCCTGAAATCATCCACAAGGCAGGCATTGAAAATATGCTCATGAAACCCTTTGACCTGGATGATATGGTAAAGCTTGTTCAAAAGGTTTTTGATAAATAAGATAAATAAAAGGCATATTGCATCCATTGTTCAGGCATATCATGAATGCTGTTGTATAAATTTTCCAATGACCTCAATGGCCTTCTGGCCCTGGGAAAGATATCTGGCAAAATAATGCCACACATGGAACATTCCGTCCCAGATTTCAAGGGTTACCTTTCCGCCTGCATTCTCAATTTTTTCAGCCAGTATTTTTGAATCATCCACCAAGACCTCATTTTCTCCCGCCTGGATCAGCAGGGGGGGGAATCCTTTGAATGTGTTGTAAAGGGGGGATACAAGGGGGTGACAAAGGCTTTTATTCGTATAGAGCCGGGCCGTCTCCGCCAATTGTTTATGATTCAGCATGGGGTCTTTTCCCTGGTTGGTTTCAAAGGATTTGTTTTTACAGGTCAGGTCTGCCCAGGGAGACATAAGGGCTGCGCAGGCAGGTAAAGGGGTGTTTCTGTTAAAACATGAGGTAAGAAAGGCCAGGCCCAGCCCAGCCCCTGCCGAATCTCCCACAAGGCTGATACGGGTAGTTGGGGGGGTGGACTGAACCAGCCAGTCATAAATGTTTTGAAGATCAACCAGGCCGGATGGAAAGGGATGTTCCGGTGCCAGTCTGTATTCAAAAATAAGGAGTTTTGCCCTGGCAGCCTTTGCAATGCGTGATGCAAGATCTTTGTGGGTTTGGATGGAGCCGGCAATATAGCCTCCGCCGTGGACATAGAGGATGATTCTGCTGTCTTCAAATTCATCTGGTGTCAGCCAGGCAGCCGGAATATGCTCTATTGTAAAGGTGGTAAATTGGATGGCAGGATCCAGCTTAAAGGTCCTGGCACTTTTTTCCAGGGAATCTCTGTATTCTTTGATCCCCACATTTTCCAGGGAAGGTCTTGACTGCAACTGCCGGAATATGGCGGATAATATGCGGGGTGTGTGAGTATTCATAAAAAAGGATATTGTTTAAAATTTTAAAAAAAGGTATCACAATTTGATTCTTTTATAAAAGAAATATTTAATTTTAATAGCGGTTAGCTAAAAGCCCGCACGCGAGCGCATTAATTTAATTGGAGAATATGGAAAAGAGCCTGTTTATAACCGATTTTGACGGTACCCTGTTGAATGATGAAAAAAAAATTGCCCTGGAAGACCTTGAAACCCTTTCCTGTTTGAGGAAAAAAAATATCATCACAGCCATTGCCACGGGACGAAGCCTTTATTCCTTTCAACGGGCATTGAAGCAGATAAACCTGGATGTCAGGAAACTTGGGGTGGATTATCTAATCTTTTCAACTGGTGCAGGTATAATGGAATTTCCAGGAGGAACTATCATTCAATCCTTTTCCATTTTAAAAAGTGATATAAAAAAAATCATTGCCTATTTTGATGGGGGTAAATTTGACTATATGATCCACAAGGCGATACCTGATACCCCTTATTTTCTGTATAAATCCCATGGCCGGGAAAATCAGGATTTCCAAAACCGGATACAATTGTACAAAGAGTTTTCAACTCCCCTGGATAACGGCCAGGACCTTTTTGAAACAGCCACCCAGGTGCTGGCCATAATCCCTGGGAAGGCAGGGGTCTCCCTGGTGAAGACCATTGCTGCAGATCTGTCAGCATACAGCGTTATCCATGCAACTTCTCCCCTGGATCATCGCTCTTCCTGGATAGAGGTTTTCCACAAACAGGTGTCCAAAAGTCTGGCAGCTTCCTGGCTTGCCAAAATGCTGAATATTGCCAGGGAAAATGTGGTTTCAGTGGGCAATGATTATAATGATCAGGATCTTCTGGAATGGTCGGGAAAAGGGTATATAGTTGCCAATGCAGCCCGGGACATGATACCGGAATTCATAGAGGTGGCTTCCAACAACCATTGTGGTGTCAGTGAGGCAGCACAGCAATCCTATTTTTTTCAATCCTTTTCCTCATCAAGTTCGGAAAAATCAAAATCAGGATAGAGTTTTTCACAGCAGTCAGGGCAGATACCATGGGAGAAAACAAGATCAGAAAAAAAATCTTCTACCTGTACCCAATGGCTATCCCTGCCCCTTATACTTTTGCAGCTGGCACAGATGGCAATCATATCCCTGGATTTATCCTTTTGTTCCCTTATAAATTTCTGGTATTGTTTTCGAAGTTCAATACGTTTTGTGATATCCCGTGCCACGGCTATGGCTCCGTTGTATCTGTTATTATCATCAAAAAGAGGGCTGCAGGCAAGCTCTACGTGAACAAGAGTCTTGCCCCTGGTAATCATTTGAATTTCATAACGGCTGGTAATACCGGTTGCCCGGATTAATGTCTGCTGCTCTATGGTTTTGAAACTGTCATGGGTGGATAAATTTTGTAAATTTATTGTTGAGAGTGCTTCCATGGAATATCCCAGCATATTGCAGAATGCCTGGTTTGTGAAGGTCAGGTTTTCATTGGCATCCACAGTAAAAACCCCTTCTGCGATATTTTCGGTAATGGTACGATAACGGGCTGCATTTTTTTCCAGCTGTTTTCTATAGCGTTGGTTTTCTTCCAGGAGATATTTGTTTTCCAGGGCTTTTCTAATGACATGGTTTACCATTTCCAGGTCTTCAATGGGTTTGGTTATATAATCCCTGGCCCCCATTCTAAGTGCATTGATGATATCTTCCTGCTGGCCAGCCCCTGAAACAACAATCATTGGTGTGTCCGGGCTCTTTGTATGAATGTCGTTCATCACCTCAATGCCGTTTTTTTCTGGCATTTTTAAATCAGTGATAACAATATCTATTTTTTCCCTGAAGAAGGTCTTCAGCCCGGTTTTACCGTTTTCAGCGGTAAATACCTTATACCCTTCATCCTGGAAAAAAAAGGAAAAGGTCTCCCTGATAGAGAATTCATCATCAATAATCAATAAGGTTTCTTGATGCATAAAAGTTTTGTCTGATTGGTAGTGTATTTGTCCTGATATGATTTTACTATATCAGGCTTTTTATAAAAATCAAAGTTCTTTGATTAATTGTTTCATATCCTTTACAGCCTGGTCCAGACCCGTGATAACAGATCTGGATATAATGCTGTGACCAATGCTGAATTCGCTGATTTCATTAAATCCCTTAAAGGCTTTAATGGTGTTGTAGCAGATACCATGGCCGGCATTCACCCCCAGTTTTAATTTGGTCCCGATTTTGGCGGCATCCACAATCCTGAGAAATTCCCTTTGTTTCTGTCCCTGGGTTTTGGCCTCACAAAAGGCACCCGTGTGGATTTCAATCATGTCTGCATCGATTTTGTGGGCAATCTTGATCTGGTCCAGGTCTGGATCTATGAATATACAGACCTTTATCTGGGCATTTTTAAGGGTGCTGACCGCTTCCCTGATTGCATCCTGATGGGTGATGAGATCCAGTCCGCCCTCGGTGCTCACCTCTTCCCTTCGTTCCGGGACAAGGGTAACGCAGTCTGGTTTGATATCCAGGGCAATACCCAGCATTTCACTGGTGGCAGCCATTTCCAGTATCAAACGGGACTGCACCACCTGCCGCAGCAGCCTGACGTCCCTTTCCTGTATATGCCTGCGATCCCCCCTTAAATGTACCACAATTGCATCTGCACCTGCTGCTTCAGCTGCAAAGGCTGCAGCAACAGGATCAGGATAATTGATTCCCCGGGCCTGTCTCAGGGTTGCTACATGGTCTACATTTACTGCCAGCTCAGCCATTTATTTTTTCCTCCATATATTAAAATGCGGTTAATCCGGTATTGTTTTCAATCAGCCGTAAAAGTTCAAGACTTTTCTTCTCCATGGTTTCAGCATCTTTGTCACTGGTTTCATGGTCAAATCCAATCAAATGCAGTATCCCATGGATTAAAAGCTGGGACATTCTTTCATCAATGGATATTGCAGCTGTTTCTGCTTCTCTTTCAGCTGTGTCTATTGATATTACCACATCCCCCAGGAGACCCGGTGAAATATCTGAAAATTCACCTTCCTGCATGGGAAAGGCAAGTACATTGGTTGGTTTGCAAATTCCCCTATGGGTTTCATTGAGTTGGCAAATCCCTTTATCGTCTATTATTACAATGGATATTTCATGGGAATTACATCCCAAGGCGTTTAAGATTTGTTCTGTCTTTTTGACCAGGGGAAGTGTTGGGATTTTCGCTTTTTGCTGATTGTCTATCAGAATCTTTTGCTCTTCCATTTTTTTCTTTTTTCTTTTCCTGTATTTTTTCTGGATATTCAATTCTATTGTGATAGATACTGGTCAGAATATTGTTAAAACTTTTGGCGATCTGGTGGAGGTCCTTTAGGGTAAGCTCGCATTCCTCCAGCTGACCGTCTGCAAATATATCATTGATTAATTCCTTTACCCGGCCCTTGATCCTGGCCGGGGTGGGACGTTCAAGGGCCCTTACTGATGCTTCTGCAACATCAGCCAGCATTACAATACCGGTTTCCCTGGTCTGGGGCTTGGGTCCGGGGTATCTGAAATCCGCTTCATTGACATTGTCATTGCCGCTGTTAAGGCTTTTATTATAAAAATATTTAATCAAAGAGGTTCCATGGTGCTGGACAATTCCCTGGATGATTTCATTGCCCAGCCTGTATGCTCTGGCCATTTCCACCCCTTTTTTAACGTGCTGGATCAGGATCAGGGCTGACATGGACGGGGACAGCTTGTCATGTCTGTTTTTTCCGTCAGCCTGATTTTCAATGAAATACATTGTTTTATCAAGTTTCCCAATATCATGGTAATACCCCATTACCTTGGCCTGGAGGCTGTTGGCTGCAATGGCCGATGCAGCGGCCTCGGCCAGGGTGGCTACAATTACACTATGGTTATAGGTGCCAGGGGCCTCAATCATCAATTTTTTGATCAAAGGCTGATCCAGGCTGGAAAATTCCTGGAGTTTTGCAGCAGTGGTGTAGTTGAAAAGGATTTCAATTAAAGGGGTAAACCCAAGGGTCAGGGTCGCTGCAAAAAGTCCTCCAAAAAAGGCAAAAAGCACTTCTTTTGTCATTATTACGGGGTCTGGCTGGGAAAAGGAATAAAAACCCAGGGCAATGGCCAGGATTGCATTGAAGATAGCCAGTTTAAAGCCTGCAACAATAAAATTTTTACGTTCCTGCCGTTCTTTAATCCAATAGGCAGCTGAAATGCTGCTGAGGAAAAAGAAAATAAAGACCAGAAAGCTTCCGCCAAATACCAGGCTGGCCAGTATGGTAAGGATCAGGGTGAAGAAAACAGCAATATCAAATCCCAGAAACAGGCAGGAGATCATTGCAGCAGCCTGGACAGGCACAACCATGTAAAAGGAAATGGAGGCAACTTCCCAAATCATATCCGGGTGAAAGGACCTGGCAATATAGATGGCAATTTTTGCAAAGGCCAGGTATAAAATAAGGCCCAGGGCCAGAAAGACCATGTGTTTGTTATGATCTTTTTTCAGTCTTTTATGGTCTTTCAGAAAAAGATAATACCCCACAAGGAGTAACAGACAGGTGATCATGGCTGTTCCTGTAACAGACATGTAAATATTTTTTTCTTCCACCTTCTCCTTAAGGGTGTTGAGTTTGATCAACATTATTTGATCAATCCTTTCCCCTTCCCGGACGATCATTTCTCCGGCTTTTATCTGGTAGAGGATGGGTTTTATCTTGGATTGGGCCTCCAGAATCCTTTTTTCTGTTTCGTTTTTGTTCAGGGTGATATTGGGCTTCAAAAGCTGCTGGCAGATATCTACTATTAGATTGGAAAGATTGTAATTGTCTTTTTTCAGCAGGGGCTGGCCTTCTATCCTTACCATTGCTTTGGCCTGGTCAGGGCCGTAAAAAGCCTTAAGCGTTGTAACATCCCTCTCTTTATTGGATTCAATGGTTCTGAGACTGATGCCTTTGCCTTCCTCTGATAAAAGGATATCTTTGTTTGCAACAATCCCATTGGAAAGGATTTTGTCCACAATGGTAGTTATCTTATTGGTTATATCGTTAGAAAATTTGTTTTTGTAAAGGATGTTATAGGCACCGTCACTGATTTTGATTCCCAGTTTTTTTTCAAATTCCGGTTTTGTGGCCAGGACTATGGCAAAGTCCGGGGCAGGAGTCTCCTCATTTCCCGGGGTTTCAAACAATTGCCTGGCAAACTCCATGGATGCTTTAATATTGGATGAAATATTTGTTATCAGCTTGCTGTCAAAATCATAAACCGTTTGAATTACGTCCTTGACATGGATTTTTCTGGCTTCTGTGACCTCTTTGTCCTCGATGAAGAAATTTTTAGGAGCTTTGATATCTCTCTGGGCCACATCCCCGACCTGGTATGTATAGGAAATATTATTCTGTTCTGGTGCTTGGGAAGCAGTGAATAGAATGGTAATAAAGATGAGCATGAACCATAACAGGTATGGGGTGGATAAAAGATATTCGCTGGTTTTTTTAAACCAGTTATTCGTTTTTGTTTTTTTCATAAGCACCTATAATATCGGACACAATCTGGTGTCTTACCACATCTTCCTTGGAAAAATAGATAAATTCAATTCCCTGGATTAAAGTCAGGATCTTTTTTGCCTCAACCAGGCCTGATTTTTTTCCGGTTGGCAGATCAATCTGGGTAATATCACCCGTAACAATGGCCTTGGACCCGTACCCGATGCGGGTTAAAAACATTTTCATCTGCTGGGAGGTTGTGTTTTGCGCCTCATCCAGGATGATAAATGCATTGTTCAGTGTCCGTCCCCTCATAAATGCAAGGGGGGCTATTTCAATTATATCCTGTTCAATATATGCCCTGGCCTTATCAAAATCAAGCATATCATATAATGCATCATAAAGGGGTCTGAGATATGGATCTATTTTATCCGCCAGATCACCGGGGAGAAATCCCAGGGCCTCTCCTGCTTCCACGGCCGGCCGGGTCAGGATGATTTTTTTTACCTTTCCCTTGGAAAAAGCTGCAACAGCCATGGCCATGGCAAGATAGGTTTTTCCTGTGCCGGCCGGGCCGATGGAAAATAGAATGTCATTGCTTTTGATAGCGTTTACATAAATATGCTGGGTAATGTTCCTTGGAACAATTGATTTGTTTTTGGCTGTTACAAAAACAGTATGCAGAAAGATATTTTTTAAAGGTGCCTGGGTGTTTCTTTTTATACTGTTAATGGCTGCGTCAAGATTTGCAGGCGTGAGTGTGAATTTTTCTTTTAAAAGGTCATATAACTGACAGATCAGTGTCTCAGCAGTATTGATATTTTGTTCATCCCCGGATAGGGTCAGGGTGTTGCCCCTGGAGTTTATGGCAACATTAAACGTTTTTGAAATTTTTTCCAGATGGATATTGTGGTATCCAAAAAGTTTTTTTGCCAGCTCAATGTTTTGAAATTCAAGTTTTTTCATGGTCCTAGGGTGCATTTTATTTGTGTAAAGGTCAATAAAAATCTTGACTAAAAAACCAGTAAATTGGTATCTCTTTAGCCTTTAAAGGGATGAAGGGAAAGGGGGAAAATGAACGCTTTTGATGTACTTGTTCTGGCAATTATTTCATTCTGCCTGATCAGGGGGCTCTTTAAGGGTCTTATAAGGGAAGTTTCAGGTATTATCGGTGTAGTAGCAGGTTTCTATGGTGCCAATAACTATTATTTTATTTTGACCCCATTTCTTGAACCTTTGATTGAAAAACCAGGAACCAGAAATCTTGTTGCTTTTTTTATACTGTTCTGCATTATTCTAATCTTTGTCGGCCTTGTTGCTGTCTTGATTCGGAAATTTCTCAACCTTGTTTTTCTTGGGTGGGTGGATAGATCATTCGGGTTTGTTTTTGGCGGTGTCAAGGGGATATTGATAGGCTCTGCCCTGTTTATAATGATGACTACATTTATTCCGGATAATTCCAGATTTTTATCGGATTCCAAATCAGCTCCCCATGTCGCAAAGGTTGCAGGTGCCATGACACTTTTTGTTTCCAAAAACATGAAAACCGATTTTTTAAAACATTTGGAAGGAATTAAAGCAAATTGGAAACAATAGTTCCCATTTTGGAGATTATCCGCAGACTCAGGAGTAAAAACGGGTGTGCCTGGGACCAGAAACAGACCCCTTTGACCATGTGGAAATGTCTGGCAGAGGAAACCTATGAACTGGAACAGGCCATTGTAAATGATGATACTGAAAATATTTGCGAAGAGCTTGGGGATGTTCTGTTTCAACTCTTGTTTATAGTGGAGATTTTCACTGAAAATAACAGGTTTGATTTTTCCCGGGTGATTGATGGTGTTTCAAAAAAAATGATCCAACGACACCCCCATGTATATGATACAGCCGTTGTCAGTTCCGATGAAGAGCTGAGCCGGCAGTGGGAGCAGATCAAACAGCGGGAGAAGATCAAAAAACTTGAAATAAAACAAGCCCGAGAGAAAAAAGAATCCTTCCATAAAAAAAATTCTGAAATGGGAGTAAAGAATTTAGATAAAAAAGAATACATGGAAATTGAAAACTCTGCCCTGGATTCCGTTCCCAGGGGGATGCCGGGATTGTTAAGGGCTTTGAAAGTATCCAAATGTGCGGTAAAAGAGGGATTTGAATGGGAAAATATTCACCAGATACTGGATACGGTAAAAGAAGAAATCCATGAGTTTGAAATTGCATTGGAAAAAGAGACCCAGGATGAGGCTATGATGGAATTTGGCGACATCCTTTTTTCCCTTGTTAATGTTGCACGGTTTGCAGGTTTTCATCCTGAAACTGCCCTTTCCAGCTCCACAGCAAAATTCGAGGGACGATTCCGGCTAATGGAAAAAGCCCTTTATCAAGAGAAAACCAAACTTAAAAATCTTTCTTCAGAAGAAAAAGATCTGCAATGGAACAGGGCAAAACAGGGCTATGACAGGTAATCCCCCCTCTGGAACTTAAGATATTCGGTCTGGGCCGCAACCACTGTCTGGGTAGCTACGTCTTTGAGGCCATTCTCTCCTGTTCCCAGTGATGCTGTTTCCTTTAGCAGGTTGTCTGCATTCTGGCTTATCTGTTCCAGGACAGGTGCAATGCTTTTCAGAGACACCCCAGGGTCTTCCAGTTTACTTGCATAGGCATCCAGCAATTCCAGGAGGCTGTCTGTTTTTCCGGACACGACATATGACTGGTCCTGAATGTGAAGATCAGTAGATGTGATTTCTCCTAAAGCGGGTGCTTTTGTGTTCCCCATTTCAGGTGGCTCCGTTTTATCCGTTTTATTATTTGGTTTTTTATCTAGGGCTTTTGTCAGGACATTGCTGAATTCGCCTTTTTCCCTGGTCTTTGGTGCTCCGATAGACTCATTGCCAAGGGATTGTGTCAACTCATTTATTTGATTGATGCCTGCCATGCTAGTCTCCTTATTATATTTGGAGATATAAAAAGCAAAACACGTGCCAGATTTTAATTTTATTGATTTTTTTGAGAAAGAACCTTGTTCTGTATGGGTTTAAGACTCTTGTATTAAAACATGGGGAAAGGAAAAAATTAAATCAGGAAAGAATGGACCGGGAAAAAATTGCTCTTTTATTCAACCCATGCTGTCTATGATGTCGCCCATCATTCTTTCAGCAACCTGCTCTGCATTGACATTATACTGGTTGGCCTGTACCTGTTGTTTTAAATCTGACACCATTTTTTTACGATCAGCTGGCTCTGTGTCCATGGCTGCTGATATTTTCTGGAGCTCTATGGTCTTTTGGGAGAGATTTATGCTGTCAGTTTTGCTTTCCTCGGCAGCCTTTTCCATATTGCTGCCTTTGGTAACAGGATTGGCCTGGTTTGTATATGGCATATAATTGGGCGTGGAACTGGAAATTTTCATGGGGTGACCTCCTCAGGATTCCATATTGTTGTTAGCAACTTGACGTGCAAGTTCTGTCATTCTTTTTACAACAAAGATAGAATCTTCAACGGACAGGGTTTTGGTTATCTTGTTGTCGTTATCGTCAACGCTTGTGTAGGTGAATTGATTTTTGCCCTTGGTAAAATCTAATTTTTTCCCAAATTCTTTTTCAATCTGTTCAGTAATCTGTTCTTCGTTTTCCTGTTTTGGGCCTTCAGTGATAATCCTGTCAACAATATTTGTGGCAACTTTTTCAATGATGGCCTGGCGCTTACCTTCAGAGGAAATATGAACGCTGTCAGCAGAAACTTTATCGGCTGCACCCAGTTTTTTGCTGAGTATTTTGCCCTGGCTCAACTGTCTTGAGTAAACTTTCAGGACATTTTGTATTTGGTACGAAGGTATTTGCATTTAATTTTCTCCTTAAACACATTATCGGAAAGGGAAAATAAAACTTTAGGATTTTTTTTAATCGTCAAAATTACCGTCAGGGCCCTTGTCAGAAGTGATGTTGGAGGCTTTTACGATTATTTTTTCCCTGGTCCATTCCGATTCTAACTCAATTTTTTCTGCTTTAAATCCCGGGGTATGGGATTGTGTTTTTAATATTTCAGAAATAACAATATCTGCTGTGTCACCAGCATTAAATACATCCGTAAGGAGGTTGTAAGCAAATTCTTCCACATTGTCTGCCATTCTTTGTCTGATTTTTTTGGGCTGGGCATTTAAATGATTTTCAAAGGGAAGATTCAGTTTCTTGAAATCTCCGCCCTTTAAATTATTTGCATTTGCATAGTCAAGCATCCTGGACCACATCTCTTCTGTAACACCCTGTTCTTTTTGCTTGATGAAATTTCCCTGGTCATCCAGAATGGCATTTCCGTAATCATTGACCTTAACGCCCCAGGAAATCATCTGCAGGGCTGTGGCAACATTGGCTTTTGTTGTTCTGGTTTTTGATGCGATCTGTCTGAGTCTGTCGGAATTATTACCCGAGGTGCCGTGCTGGGCCCCGGATACTCCGTAGGGGGCAAGAACTTCATGGATCAGGGTGGTGAGTTCAACGTTTATGCCTGTGCCGCTTTGTTCGATGCCGTGGGTGGTGCCATTGTTTAATGCAATCCAGTCGGGAAAGATATTATGGGCATTGAGCCCCTGGATGAGAAAGGATGCTTCCTCATCTGTGGAAAGTCCCTGCTTTCCTTTGATTTCTCCCACCTCTGTCTCAAGACCAGCCCATTCAGGGACAAATGGATATAATTCAAGGTTGGCAAGCAGGTTCTGGTCATCGGGCAGATGGGAAGCATCAATGGCAATGGAGGTAAGTCCGGCATCAAATAGAGATTCTATCTCTGCTTTGGCAGGTTCTATATCTGACTGGGTTTTTATACCAAAGTGATCCCCATGGATGGCAACGGGAATTGTAATGCCAAGTTCATTCATTATGGCATCGGTCAATGTTGCCATATTCCAAAGGCTTACAGGGCAATAGGCATTGGTGCCGCCTTCTGATCTGGCAATCTCGATGATAATTGCGGCGTCGGCTCTCTGGGCTGCAGCCAGGGTTCCCCGCAGAACAAAGGAATTTCTTGCATTGGCAGCAATGGTCATGCAGTTTCCTTTTGCAAGCATTGCCTGGTCAATATATTTTCCGCTTACAATAAGTGCCTTGGAGTTTGGAAATAATTTTTTTATATTTGCCGGCCTGCCGTAATCAAGGGCAGTGTTAAAATCTTTGGAATAATTATTTGAAGTTGTCATGTTTTCCTCCTTGGGGATTTTATGGCTTTGCAGATACTTGTCTTTTTGGCATGAAAATCGGTCAAAATCAAGAATTATCGAAATAATGAATAAATATTCATAAATAGTTTTTTTGGAAAATTACTATAGCTTTGAGTCTGTCTAATTTTTTATTATTATAAACCTTTGTAAAGATAAGATATTTTTTCTTTTTTGTGTAAAGGAATAGAACCTTGACATTTTGTAAAATCTTTTGTTAAATAATGAATTATTATTCATTTGATTGGGGTGACATTAGCTTGCAAAAAAATAAAACAGAAAAATACAGTAAAATACTCAATAGTGCAGGTGCTGTGTTTGCAGAATTTGGATTTCACAAGGCCACCATTTCCCAGATTGCTGCTAAGGCAGGGGTTGCTGATGGCACTGTATACCTGTATTTTAAAAATAAAGACGATATCCTTTATCAATTCATTAGTTTTAAAACCCAGGTTGTATTTCAGAAAATGAATGCAGCAGTTGAAATGGGTCATAATGCAGAAGAAAAGCTCAGGAATTTGATAAGGTGTCATTTGCAGGAGTTTCAAAACGACAAAAACATGGCCATTATTTTTCAGTCGGAAGTTCGATACCTCCGGGAGATTGAGTCTCAAATCAAGGATATTTCAAAGATGTATCTGGATCTGTTATCAGATATCATTGAACAGGGCCAGATCGAAGGATCCATGCGCCAGGACCTTTTTGTGGGGCTTGTGAAACGCTTTGTTCTCGGGGCAGTGGAAGGGGTTATCTCTACCTGGGTTTCCGCCCATGGACGGTATGAGCTGGTTTCCATGGCAGATCCCCTGGTGGACCTTTATCTGGCAGGAGTCAGGGGAAAATAAATATCATACAGTAGATAAATGGCAAAAATTATTTGAATAAGGCTTTTTGCTTGACGGCAATGTTCATGTTTACTAAATCTCTCTGAGCCTATATTCATAATAGTAAGAATCAAATATGCATATACAGAAATAAAAAATATATCAGGAGGGTATTTAGAAATGTCTTCAATTATTGGTCCGGCAAGTTATAAATTGTTCGGGTTTTTTCCAACGGTTATCCTTTCATTTATTTTGCCGATTATTGGTATCGGGTTATTCGCTTATATTATGGCACGGCGGGCAGCTCCCCTTGTAAGAGCAGCCCCGGACGACCGGTTCAATGCCATTGGTAAGCGTATTAAAAATCTTGTTGTTATCTGGCTGGGTCAGTTCCGTCAGCCAAGGTATATGCTGGCAGGTGTGCTGCATATTTTTATTTTTGCAGGTTTTTTGATTTTATCCATTCGGTCCACCTCCCTTGTGGTCATTGGGTTGTCAGATGGTTTTGTCCTGCCGGGATTTGGCGGCTGGCTGGGGTCTGTATATAACTTTATCAAAGATTACGCAGCCACCTTTGTATTGATTGCCTGTATTGTGGCAGCCATCCGAAGGGGAATCTATAAACCCCAGCGTTATGCTGTCCCGGAAAAATACGGCAAGGACCACACATCAGAAGCAGTGTTTGTATTGGGTATAATCGCTACTTTGATGATATCTGAAAGCTTGTTTGAGGCATCTGAACTTGCCTATGCATTCCAGCACACAGGTCAGGAACATTTTCTGGCCCCCCTTTCCCTGGTCTGGATTTTCAAAGCTATGCTGTCCCCGGCATCCCAGCAGTTTCTCCAGGGGCTTCATATTTTTATGTATTTTGTCCATGATGTGACATTTTTCTTTTTCCTTTGCTTCTTACCCCTGGGCAAGCATTTCCATGTAATTACTTCTATTTTTAATGTTTTTTTCATGAGAGTGCAAAAGGGCAATATCAAGCCTGTTCAGCATGGGATTAAAGACGAGGAACTGGATGACCTGGAGTCTTTTGGCGTTAAGAAACTGGAGGATTTTACCTGGAAACATATGCTGGATTTTTATTCCTGTGCCGATTGCGGCAGGTGTTCGGATCAATGCCCGGCAAATGCCTGCGGAAGACCTCTTTCTCCAAGATTTATCACCATTAAAGCCAGGGATCTCATGTTTAAAAATTATCCTCTGTCCGGTGAAATCTATAAGAGTGATCTACTGGTGGAGGATATTTACACGGAAGATGAAATCTGGTCATGCACCACCTGTGGTGCCTGTGAGGAAGAGTGTCCCCTTGGTATTGAATACATTGATAAAATGGTTGATATGCGCCGGGGCATGGTTGATGAGGGAATGGTACCCCAGTCATTGCAAAAACCCTTAAAAGCTCTGGAAAAAAGGGGAAATCCCTACGGGAAAATGGAGAAAAAACGGGCTGACTGGGCCAAGGATAAGGAGTTTAAAGCCAGTCATACCATAAAGGACCTGGGAAAAGAGTCTGCCGACACCCTGTACTTTGTTGATAGTATCACCTCCTATGATGATAATCTCCAGGAAGTGGCCAGAAGGACATCAATAATACTTGAGAAGGCAGGTGTTGATTTCGGTATCCTGGGCAAAGGTGAAAAGGACAGCGGTAATGAAGTCCTCAGGTTTGGTGAGGAAATGCTTTACCAGGACCTTAAGGAACAGAACACCGAGGCTATCCTGGAATCCGGTGTCAAACAGATAGTAACCGCAGATCCCCATGCCTATAATGCCTTGAAAAATGATTATAAAGGTCTTCCCTTGGTCAGGCATATCAGTCAGGTGGTTGCGGAAAAGATTACCACAGGAGAACTGGATTTAAAGCCCTGCCAGGATAAGGACAAGGTTTATGTTTACCATGATCCATGTTACCTGGGACGTCATAACGGGATCTATGAGGACCCCAGGCAAGCCCTTGATGCCATTGACGGACTGACAAGGGTTGAACTTGAAAAAAGCCGGGACCGGTCTTTCTGCTGTGGCGGTGGAGGTCTCATGCTTTTTTATGAGCCGGAAGAAGAAACAAGAATGGGTGTTTTACGGGTGAATATGGCAGCAGAGGCCGGAGCAAATGTCATTGTAACTGCCTGTCCCTTCTGTCTGGTTAATATCCAGGATGCCATCAAGGTGGCAGGAAAAGAGGGAGAAATAGAGGCTTTGGATTTTACAGAGCTTATAGAATCACATTTAAATTAGATAGATAGCTGATAACCAAATTTTTTAAGGAGGCGATAATGGATATTTTGGTATGCGTCAAGAGAGTTCCAGATACTGCTGAAAACGAATTTGAACTCAATGGAGCAGGGAATGATCTTGACCGTGATGACCTGGTTTATTCTGTTAATGAATGGGATAATTATGCAGTTGAAGAGGCCATTCAGATTGTGGACAAAGTAGGTGGAAGCGTTACTGTTATAACCGTTGGCGATGACGAGTCTGAAGAAGTCCTTAGACGGGAAATGGCCATGGGAGCCAATAGTGGTATTCTTCTTTCAGATGATGCCTTTGAAGGCTCCGATGGAAAGGGAATTGCTGCTATTTTAAAAGCAGAAATAGAAAAAGGCAGTTATGACCTTATCCTTTCCGGTGCCCAGGCAGACGAGGGAGCAGGGCAGGTGGGAGGTATGCTGGCTGCTATGCTGGATTACCCCTATGCATCCCTGGTCAATAAAATAGATATAGTTGATGATAAAAAAATCAATGTTGGAAGGGAAATTGAAGGTGGAAACCAGGAAATGAATGAAATTCAACTTCCCTGTGTGCTTTCCATTCAGACCGGTATCAATGAACCCCGGTATGTGGGTATCCGCGGTATCAGAAAAGTTGCCAAGCTGGAAATTCCTATAAAGGGTGCTGATGACCTGGGTATTGATGCTGGCAGCGTTGGTGATGCAGGAGCAAAAACAAAGAGGGTGGATTATTTTGTGCCTGATATGGGGGATGGTGCTGAAATGCTGGAAGGCTCCACAGATGAGATTATTGAAAAACTTATTGAAAGGCTTAAAGCCAAGGGAGGACTCTGATCATGACAGATATTTTTGCTTATATTCCACATAACAACGGTATTGCTGAAGATGTGGCTTTAGAGTACCCTTCTGCTGCAAAAAAAATTGATGAAAATGCAAAACTCACGGCAATTGTAACAGGGTCCGGCGGTGATCTTGACAAGGTTGCCAATGAAATGACCCAGATTTATTCAGAGGTTATCAAGGTGGATGACCAGGCCCTGGCATATCCCAATGCAGAGGTTGTCAGAAAGGCTCTGGAAAATATTATTCCTTCAGATGCCATTGTTCTGATTGCCCACAGCACCTTTGGCATGGACCTTGGCCCTGGCCTTTCCGTGAAAATGGGTTCAGCCTATGGAGCCGATATAGTCGATTTTGAAGGTCTTGAAGGCAGTACCCTTAAAATGGTTCGCCAGGAATTGGGAGGCGCAGTCAGTACCCATGTTACCGCAGATATTTCAGCAGGTGCCGTAATCACCATCAGGCCTGGTGCCTTTGCTCCTTTGGATGGAGGGTCTGCCAGCGGGGCCATAACGGATAAATCAGGGGATGCCGGCGACCTCAGTACCCAAAGAAAATTTCTTGAAGTGGTTGAAGCAGAAGTTGGAGATGTGGATATTACAAAATCCGATGTATTGGTTTCCATTGGCAGGGGAATTGAAGATGAAGATAATATTGAAATTGCCCAGGAACTTGCCGATGCCATGAATGCGGTTGTTTCATGCTCAAGACCCATTGTGGATGCCAAATGGCTTGAAAAGTCCCGCCAGGTAGGCACCTCGGGTCAGACAGTCAAACCCAAGGTTTATATGGCCATGGGCATTTCCGGTTCTTTCCAGCATCTGGGCGGTGTAAAGGGAAATCCCTATATTGTGGCTGTCAACAAAAATTCCAAAGCCCCTATTTTCCAGGTGGCTGATGTAGGAATTGTTGAAGATATCCTGGATTTTATGCCGGAATTGACAGAAGCTGTTTCAGAGCTTTAGTAGACATCTGAATACTGAAAATTTTGTTGAGAAGAGCCCTGCAAGTCATGCAGGGCTCTTTCTGTTTAAAAGACAAAATCATTATATCTGATCTGGCAAAGGGTTTATTGGACAAGGGGTACGGTCAGGCCTCCATCCATTAAAAAGAGGATTGATGCATTGCTGCCTTTCTCTTCCAGTGCCTTGTCAATGGCTGTCTGGAGATTACTGAAAGGGGTGATGAACATTTTTGAAATCACATCGGCCTCAATGTCAGTAACCCCCCATATCTGGGCCCACATTCCAATCTCCGCCATTTTGGCTGCCTTGTGATAGCCCAGGGTATATCCCTGTTCAATTTTTTCCAGGGCTTCCCCGGGAGTATCACATGAACCTAGAAGATCAGCAAAAGCTTTACCGCCGATGCCGCAACGACATTTGGCAACAAGGATCATGATACCCCCCTGTTTTAATGCAAGTTTTGCATTGTCAATGCCTTTCTGGGCCTGGTAAAGGTCAATATCCTGGGGGAATTTTATAATGGACACCACAATGTCAGCCTTTTCCTTTAACGGGGCTGCAAATACCTCATTGGCCTTGTCAATTGCTGCATGAAAAGAGTCATTAATATGTCCTGAACAAGTGGCATAGACTTGATGGTGTTTGTCCAGGACCGTCATGATGGAAAATATTTCCTGTTTAATGCTTTTAATGGCATCTATCATGTCTTCATGAACTGGATTATTTTTAAGGGATAGGGCTTTTGCTTCCGGGGACAGTGCAAGTTTATGGTTTTGCTCAATGGTTTGGAATCCAGCAATCCCAGGTAAAAAGGATTTCCTGCCCCCTGTGTATCCGGCAAAATAATGGGGTTCCACCGATGAAATAATTATTAATTTATCTGCCTCTGCACCGGCCTTGTTTACAAACATTTGGGTATTGTTGGAGGATGTGCCCAAAAATACCAGGTGTTCTTTTTTCCTGGCATCATGGACAATAATTTTTTCTTTTATTCTTTCATAATAGGGGCCGAAAATCTGCAGGAACTCTTCATGGGAGGGCCCACGATGGGCGCCTGTGGCAATGATGAAATTATAATTGGTCTGGCTTAAGTCCTTAAAAATTACATCCAGGACTTTTTTGGTGGGGGTTGGCCTTGTGGCATCATTAACAATCACCAGCACTTTTTTTGCATCACTTAAGAAATCATTAAAGTTTTTGCTGTTAATGGGGTTTGATATGGAGGTTTGAATATTTGCAGTTCTATTTTTTATTTCAACATCATTTGCTTCAAGAAAGCTGACCTGGCTATCATCGCCTAGGACCGCTGACATGATACCATCTTTCCCATAGGGGACTTCAATTTTCATCAACAACTCCTTTACCCTGCTCTGTCCTGATTGTTTTGTTCATTTTGCTGAATCCTTCCATAAATCAGGAGAAAATTCAATGGATTTACGTCATTTTAAGAGAATAAAAAACTCATTCCTTGGCAAAAAGGTCTTCAGAGTTTATAATTCATAAACTTTGAATAATCAGGATATCCTGTTTTGATTTTATGTATAATATGAAAGAATTCTTTTTAAGAGGATGATAATATGACCTGTACAATAAAATTTTTACCCCATAACAATTCTGTTGAAGTTGAAGAAAATGAGAGCCTTATCCGGGCTGCCATGGAAGCTGGAGTACATATTAATGCTTCCTGCGGTGGAACTGGTGTCTGCGGTAAATGCAGGGTTCTTCTTGAAGAAGGAGAGGTTGAAGGAGGTGTTTCCGAACACCTTTCTTCTGAAGACAGGGACCAGGGATACCGTCTGGCCTGCCTGTCAACCATTACCTCAGACCTTGTGGTGCGGATCCCTGTGGAGTCCCAGGTGGAGACCAGCCGACTGAATCAAAAGGCCGTGAGCAGACATACTGCAAAGGCCATGTATGCTAATATTGATGAACTAAGGGAAGACGGGCTGTTTATTCCGCCTGTGGAAAAAATTTACCTTGAACTGGACCCGGCAGTTGAAGGGGATAACCAGGCAGACGTGGCAAGAATTATAAATAATCTGCGTTTGAAACATGGTGAACATCGATTAACCATGGGACTTCGTTTGATACGGAAAGTTCCTGACCTTATCCGCCAGGGAAATTTCAAGGTCACGGCCACCATTGTCCGGCCGGTTCGACGTGACGGGAAAAACAGAATCATCAATATTGAACCCTTTGATACCAGTGCCAGAAATTTTGCCATTGCAGTGGATATCGGCACCACAACTGTTTACGGCCAGGCCCTGGATCTTCATTCAGGAGAAGTCCTGGCCGAACATGGTGAATTCAACAGCCAGATCAGTTATGGCGAAGATGTGATTTCCAGGATCGTTTTTGCAGAAAAAGGAGACGGGCTTGAGATTCTCCATAAGAAGATTGTGGGGGATATCAACAAAATTATAAATAAAATTATTAAAAAAGCAGGTATTGGTACCCATGAAGTTTCCACCATTACACTGGCCGGCAACTCCACCATGACCCAGCTATTGTTGAAAATCAATCCCAGCTATATTCGTAAAGACCCCTATGTGCCGGCATCCATAATGTATCCGCCCTTTGCCGCAGCAAAAATCGGCATTGGCCTGGCTGAACACACAATAGCTCTTATTTATCCAGGGGTGTCTTCCTATGTGGGCGGGGATATCATTGCAGGTATCATGGCTTCGGGCATGTATCGATCAGAGGAACTGACTCTGTATATGGACATAGGGACCAACGCGGAAATAGCCATAGGACACAGGGATTGGATGGTCTGCACTGCCGCATCTGCAGGACCTGCCTTTGAAGGGGGAGGGGTTAAATTCGGCATGCGGGCCAGCAAAGGAGCCATTGAAGATTTTTCCATTAACCCGGAAAATTATGAACCCATGATAATTACCGTGGGCAATGTCAAGGCCAGGGGAATCTGCGGGTCTGGTTTGATTACCCTGGCAGCCAAACTTCTGGAAACAGGGGTGATCGATTCCAGGGGAAAATTCAACCAGACTCTTCCCACAGAACGTATCAGACAGACCGAAGGTATCTGGGAATATGTCCTGGTCTACAGGGAAAATACCGATATTGACCGGGATATCACCATCACAGAGCCGGACCTGGATAATCTGATCCGGGCAAAGGGGGCCATGTACTCTGCTGCCCTGACTCTGCTGGAAGAGATCGGACTCACGATTAAGGATGTTGAGAAAATTATCCTGGCAGGGGGGTTTGGTTCCTATGTGGATCTGGAAAGTGCTATTACAATTGGTCTTTTGCCGGAAATTGATCCAGACAGGGTGACCTATCTGGGCAATGGGTCTCTTTTGGGATGCAAAATTAATTCTTTGACCAATTCCCTTCGAAGAAATGTGGGTGAGGTGGTAAATATGATGACAAATTTTGAGCTGGCATCCACCCCCTCCTATATGGATAATTATATTGGTGCATTGTTTCTGCCCCATACAGAACTTAATTATTTCCCCAAGGTAAAGGCCCGGCTGGAGGCTCTTAGGAAATGAACTCGCAAATCAGGGGCTATGTCAGGATCATTGAAATTGAAAAGCCTGTCCTGGGAAACAATGTCGCCGATGCCCAGCGCCTGGAAAAGGCCCTGGAAAAAGAGACAAATGGTCAAAAGATAAAGATCCCCTGGTATTTATTGAAACATCTTCCCTCTAAACTCAGGGCCTGGGGTTACAAGGCAAAGACTGTACTATTCAAAGACCGTCATTCCTGGCGCCTGGTGTGCCTCCTGGAACCGGACCCTGTAGATTCCAGCCAGGCAGATTCCAGCCAGGCAGATTCCGGCCAGATAGATTCAGATCAGA
>JAOZST010000001.1:32465-65160 GCA_029939535.1 Desulfobacteraceae bacterium
CAGATAGATTCAGATCAGACCAAATCAAGCCTGTTCAGACCTGTACTGGGGGCAGCCATTGATATCGGTACCACCCGGATTGTAATCATGCTCCTTGATATTGAAACCGGAGAGACCCTGGGGGAAATTGGTTTTGACAATCCCCAGGTGGTTATCGGGCCGGATGTGCTGGCCAGGATTCACCATTCCAATAAGCCCGGTGGCCTGGAACAATTGCAGCAGCTGGTGATTGATGCCGTGAATTCCCACCTGAAAGTGCTGTGCCGGGAAAACAATAGAGAGACAAAGGATATATATCTTGTGGCAGGGGCGGGCAACACGGCCATGACCCATTTGTTTCTGGGTCTTGAGGCCTTTGAGATCATCCGTGAACCCTATATTCCCTGTGTGAATATACCTGATACCCTATTGGCAAGTCAGGTGGGTCTTGATATTCACGATCATGGCATGATTTTTCTGTTTCCCAATATAGGGTCTTACTTTGGAGGGGATCTCATTGCCGGGATCCTTTTTGCAGACCTGGATAAAAAAAAGTCTCCCTGCATCATGGTGGATGTGGGCACCAATGCCGAGATTGTGGTGGGCAGCCAGGACTGGTTAATCGCCTGTGCCGGGGCAGCAGGCCCGGCCCTGGAAGGCGGGGTCAGTAAAATGGGTATGACAGCGGGACCCGGGGTTATTGACAGGGTGGCCATTGATCCTGTTACCCGGGAAATTGACATCCACACCATTGAAAATAAAAGACCTTTAGGGATTTGCGGGTCAGGCATGATTGACCTTGCAGCCGGCCTGTTTTTGTCCGGGATGATCAATATCCAGGGAAAATTTTTTAAAAAAAACTGTGAAGACAGGGTAAGGGAGATAAACGGGATTTCGTCCTTTGTCCTTGTGAATAAAGAAGATTCAGGCACTGGACAGGATATAACTCTCAGCCAGGTGGACCTGAACTCCCTGACAAGCTCTAAGGCAGCCATGTATACCATTCTGGAAGTGATTGTTAAGAATATTTCAGGCCTTGAATTTGAAGATCTGGACACCTTTTATGTGGCAGGCACCTTTGGCTCCTTTATCAAGCCTGTTTCTGCCATATCCATTGGTATGCTTCCGGATCTGGATCATTCCAGGTTTAAAGTCCTGGGCAACTCTTCCCTGGGAGGGGCAGGAATTTTATTAAAAGATCCCAAGGCCTTTGACCGGGTCATGGAGATTCAAAAGTCCATTACCTATATTGAATTGAACGTGAACCAGGAATTTATGAACATGTTCTCCGGTGCCAAGTTTTATCCACACACAGATCGATCCAGATTTCCCTCTGTGCCCATAGATCTTTTTTAAAAATGCCATTGGCATAAAAAGGATAAAAAATGTTTCCACAGGTAAAAATGCAGAGAAAAAAATATTTCCCAAAAGTTTTATGCATGTATATACAAGCAAATCCCTTTGTGGTACAAGTATGAAAGACAATAAAGTTAACAATCATAAAGGGAATAGATGATCATGAAAAAGATAGTTGAATGTGTTCCAAATTTTTCCGAGGGACGGAACGTAGAAACCATTGAAGCCATTGCCGAGGCCATCCGTAAAACTCCGGGTGTGAGCCTGCTGGATGTGGATCCTGGAAAATCCACCAACCGTACTGTTTATACCTTTGTGGGAAGCCCAGAGGCTGTTGTGGAAGGGGCAATTAATTCCGCCCGAATTGCAAGGGAACTCATTGACATGCAGACCCATACGGGTGGGCACCACCGTATGGGGGCCATGGATGTCTGTCCCTTTATCCCTGTGGCAAATGTGACCATGGAAGAGTGTGTGGCCATTTCCAAGGAATTTGGCCGGCGTGCAGCCGATGAGATTGGCATTCCAATTTATCTTTATGAGGAATCTTCCACCCGGGATTATCGTAAAAAACTGCCCCAGATAAGGGAGGGCCAGTATGAGGCCATAAAAGACCGCATTGTCACACCGGAATGGAAACCAGATTTCGGGCCGGCTGAATTTGTCCCTGAATGGGGTGCCACTGTCACAGGGGCAAGGTTTTTCCTTATTGCCTACAATGTCAACCTTTTATCCACCTCCAACCAGGCCCATAGAATTGCCCTTAACCTGAGGGAAGCAGGCAGGGGTGTTGATGAACCGGGACAGCTCAAGGAAGTCAAGGGTATGGGCTGGTATGTGGATGAATATAACCTGGCCCAGGTCACGGTGAACCTGAATAATTATCTTGTAACTCCTCCCCATGTTTTGTTTGAAGAAGTAAAAAAAGAGGCAGTTAAACTCAAGGTGGCTGTTACTGGTTCTGAAATCGTAGGCGTGATTCCTTTGGATGCCATTCTCAAGGCGGCTGACTATTATATTGAAAAAGAAAATCTTTTTGTTCTGGAAGAAGATCAGAAAGTACGCCTGGCCATTGAACGTCTGGGGCTCAATTCAGTTGCCCCCTTTGATCCCAAAGAAAAAATTGTTGAATATATTATTGCCCAGGAACAAGACGAGCCCCTTGCAGGTCTTAGTGTGCGTGGGTTTGTTCAGGAGGTGGCCAGGAGAAGTTCAGCACCCGGCGGAGGGTCTGCTTCAGCAGCAATTGCAGCCATTGGAGCAGGGCTTGGGTCCATGGTAGCCAAGCTTACCCTGGGTGTGAGAAAATTTGAAGACGTGGATGCAAAAATGCGAACCCTGGTACCTCCATTGCACGATGCCGCCAATGCATTGATTCCCATGATTGATGCAGATACCAATGCATTTAATGACTATGTAACTGCCCTTGGCCTGCCAAGGGGAACCCGGGAGGAAAAAGCATTCAGGAAAGAACAGCTCCAGGCAGGCCTTAAAAAAGCCATTGAAATCCCATTGTCCACCATGAAACTGGGGGACAAGGCCTGGGATGCCATGCTTGAGGTGGCCCACCACGGCAATATCGCTTCCCAGTCAGATGTGGAAGTGGGGGCAAGGGCTCTTGAAATGGGTATCTGGGGCGCCTATAAAAATGTCATGATCAATATGGCAGATGTGACGGATGAAGCCTACAAAAAAGAGACTCTGGCCCTGGCTGAATCATTGAAAAACCGGGCAGCAGAATTGAGTTCCCAGGTTTTGGAGATTCTTGAAAACAGAGCAAGTTAGATTTCTGCATTGATGTTAATAAATAAATAGATTCAGGGCTCTGAATTTTGAAGAGCCCTGGAACCAAGCTCCATCTCTTAAAAAGTGTATCCAATGGAAAAATGAAACATGCCTGGATCTTCGTCCTCTTTCGGGTTTAGTTTATATCCGTATAAAAGTCCCACAGGACCCACCGGGGTCATGTACCTTATGCCTGTTCCAAGGGTGAACCTGAAATTTTCCCTGTGGCCTTCAAACTCTGTATCTTTCAAGTATCCAGCATCCAGGAAAACAGGAATTTCAAAATTCATACCCAGATCAATACGGGCTTCAATTGATCCTGCAGTCATTGTTTTGCCTCCCACTGGTTCTCCAAGCTCGTTAATGAGAAGCTCATTTTCTCCAAAACCCCTTACATCGGAAATACCTCCCAGAAAGAAAAGCTGATCATCGGGAAGCTGGGACACGCTCCCAAAGTTCTGGATAAATCCGTACATTCCCTGGAATGCAAGCACAAACCTTGGGGAGATCTGGAAATAATATTTTGCTTTGGCCTCATATTTTATGAAATTATCAAGATTCTCAAGGATATCCCTGTTGTAGCCTGCAGAGGCATTAAAATAAAATCCCCTGGTTGGTTTTACAAATGAGTCAACCGAACTCCAGGTTAAAAAAGGTGTGAACCTAACAATTCCCCTGGAGGAATAAATGTCAGGGTTACTCTCTTCTGTGGTACCCAATTGATATTGATCCCTGAATTCCAATCCAAAATTTGTGCCCAGTTTCATATACTGGAAAAAATCTTTTTCAAACAAAAGTTCTGACCCGTATTTTCGGGAACCAAAACTCTGATTTTTCAACTCCTCCCGGGATGCGTAAAGGGAAAGTTCAGTGAAAATATATTGGGACATGAAATCAAAATCTTTTATTCCCAGAATGGTTTCATATCCGGTTCCTGAAATTTTTGTATCAAGGTAAAGTTCCCTGTTCATCCCGGCAAGGTTTCTGTCTCCAACTGACACAAAAAAATAGGCATCCCTGGCAGTGTCATACCCCAGGCTTGATTCAAAATAATAAGGTTTTTTTTCTTCAATATCTGCCAGAAAAAAGAGCTGATCCTGATTTTCCTTAATCCCCAAAGCCTTAAAATCCACCCTTTCAATGCAATTCATGTTTCGAATGTTTTTCTGCCACTCAATAAATTTATTCAAGGACACAGGTTCATTTTCAAGCATTGTGTTGTGTCTGAGCAATACAGAATCTTTGGTGCGAAAATTACCAAATGTCCACACTCCCCCAACAGATACCCGGTTCTTTATGTCAATGCGAAATTCAAGCGAACAATTTTCTTTTTCTTTTCCAGGATTTACCCGGGCTTCAACCTTTGCATAGATGTATCCTTTTTCAGCAAGATAGGAGAGTATCCTCATCCTGTCTTGCTGAACAAGGGCTTTTATAAAAGGTTTATCCCTGGCAGTTTTAATGGTTTTCCTTAGATCCTGTTCAAATGGAGCTGGCAGACCTTGAAAATCAACCTTTATGATTGTTTTTTGATATCCCTCTTCAATATTGAATTTCACATGGCCATATACAATTTGTTCTTTGTTTTTTTTGTCCCATGTGACACTGCCAGCCACTTTTGAATCTAGAAAACCTTGATTGCTGTAGTAGTTTTCAATCGCTTTGCTGTCATTCTTAAATTTGCTGTCAACAAAGGGACCGTCATAAAAACAACTCTTTTCCCGGGTGAGGATCTCTTTTTTAAGGTCTTTCCCATCCATGGATTCAGATCCTTTGATACTGGAGGACCTTACAAGATATCGGGCATTTTCTTCAATAATGATATGGATATTTCGTAGAGAAGACCCGGATTCTTCCAGATTTTGGGTTTCATACTTTATTTTGCAGTCCCTATATCCAGCCTGATAATATCGATTTTTAATGTTTTTCAGGCTTTTTTTGAGTTCAAAATCATTGGTATTTCCTTTTGTAAAAAAAATCAGGTCTTTTTTAAGGGTATGATCCCAAAACTGGTGATTTCCTGAAAAACTGATTCTGTATCTGGGGCCCTCATCAATGTTGATAATAATACCCAGGGCGGTTGTATTATCATTTTTTTCCAGGTGATGGCTGATGGAGACTTCGGCAAATCCTTTTTTTCTATAAAATGCCAGAAGTTTTTTAATATCCTTTTCAAGATCATCTTGAACAGATCTTTTTCCTTTGCTCCAGAAAAAGAAAGGAAGTTCATAGGACTTCATTTTCATTTTCAGGCTGGTTTCAGAGAAAGTTTTATTGCCTTGAAATTTGATCCTGTCTACTTTCAGGTAATCTCCTTTTATAATTTCAATGAGGATAACCAATTCCAGGGCATCCACCTTTTCAGGAGTTATGGTAACCAGGGGATCAATATACCCGTTTTTTTTAAAAAGCTGTTCAATTGCCAGAATGTTTTTTTCAAGATTGTTTTTGTTGAAAGATTTACCCACAATATAATCAGTGGCATCAATCACATCATCTTTGAAGACCGGAAATGCCCCGTCCACTTTTATGTCTTGGATGAGAATTGACGGGGTCAGTCTGAAAACAATATTTAAAAAAGTCTCACCTCTTTCCGGATCAGGCACATGAATTTCACTGAACTGATTTGTCTGTTTGAGCAGTTCAATGGAGGCTAAAAGATTATCAGTGGAAAAAGGTTCCCCTTGCTTGAGACGGATTATTTTTGAGGCAATTTTTTTTAGTTTTTCACGTCGAGCAGGTTTTCCGGCCAGGATTTCTATTTTCACACTGGTAACAACAGGGGTTGTTTCCCCGGTACTTTTTTCTGCAAACACAGGAAGGTAAAAAAATAGAATTGCAATACTGAAAATTATAATTTTATTCATCTATTATCTGAACTCCAGTTTAAAAGTAACTTCCGTGCCAAAATCTCCCTTTGAATCATTAAAGGCTTTGAGCATGATATTTTCCAGGATTTTATATTCAGCAGCATTTTTATGGACGGTTTCTTTGTCAATGGTTTCCATTGAGTATAATACTTCCAGTCGTTTTGATAATTTTTTGCCCAGGGTGACATTGACCCCCTCTGATCCTGAATCATCATATCCCACTTTAAAGGAATCCAGGGGGGTTGACTCTTCAACGGTTTCCCCAATTATATCAGAAGCCTTGTCTGTCAGGATACTGGTGTAGGAGCCTCCCTGGCCTTTACCCAGCTCTTTTGTTGTTTTGCCTGCAATGAGAAGGGACAGAATGTCCTTGTGGGTCTCCTCTGGCTGGGAAAAAAGCCGAAACTTCAGATTTTCTGTTTTACCTGAAACTTCAAGGTTTATGGTCCAGTCCCTTACCTGGATTTTTGCTGCCAGATCAATGTCTGGATCAATTTTATAGGGGTTTGAAAAATCTATAATCCCTTTTTCAATTTCAAATTCTTTTTTCAGGTATATTATCGTCCCCTCAACAATTTTGGTTCTTCCGGTTATGATTGGATTTGCGGCAGTTCCTATGATATTTATATTGGGTTCTATTAGAATAAAAGCAAGGTTATTGTCCACTATAAATGGATCTTTGTAATCCACATCAATGTTGAGAGATGTGTTTTCAATCAATGGAGCAGGGGTATTGTTCTTGTCTTTTGGAGTAGAGGTTTCCCTCTTTTTGCCACCCATGGCTTCAGCAAGATCAAATGTGAAATCTTTATAATACTCTCCTTTATCCAGGATAAAAGTCCCTGAAAGATCTGATTTTTCTCGGGTCCCTGAAAAGTTAAGGTCATAATTGAATTCAATCTTAGCCGTGTCAGGCAGCTCCAGGGCAATATTATTGCCTGTAAACTTTAGGCTTGCTTTTTTCGGCTTAAAGTCCCTGAGGCCTATTTCCCCATCAATGCCAAGGCTCCCGCTATCAATATCTGCAGCAATATTTTCAATCTTCAGCATATCCTTTGAAACCTTTATTCTGCCATTAAGATTTGAGATTGATGTCCCGGCCTGGGGAATGGGGTATCCAAGATCTGTTAAGGTGACAACGGCATTAAAATCAGGTTTTTCAAGACTTCCCTTGATATCTGCGCTGCAGCTTAATTCTCCTGTGGCCTGTTTAAGTCCATGGATAATTTCCTCTGGCAGAGCAATGTTCGTTTTTCCCTTTGATGTTAGATGCCCGTTCATTTCTCCTTTTACCTTATAAAAGCCCAGATTTTTGAATAGAGGCTCCAATGGGGTTTTATGGAAGTTAATTCCCAGGTCGTAATCAGAATTTTCAAGGTCAAAAGATGCTTTCAGGTCTATTGTTTTATCCATAAGAACTGAAATGCCCGGATCATTCAGATTAAGATCCGCTATAATATTTTTTATGGGTATCTCCTGTACGGGCAGCTTCCCTGTTTTTTGAGATTCCATTGGATCATGTTGAAGGTTTATATCAATCTGGGCATTAATGGAGATTTTGTCAGGCGTAACCATTATATTGCCATTTAAGCTGGAAAATTTTATGCCTGCCCGGGTCCCATCATAGGCAATGTTGGAAAGATCCACCAGGGCATTGAAATCCGGCTCTTTAAAACTGCCATTGATATCAGCGATCAGGGCTATATTGCCCTGAGTTGCATTGAGTCCTTTGATTACATTTTCCGACAAATCCACTGGTATGATTCCCGAGGCATTTATCTGTCCGTGGATACCGGTCCGGAGACCATTTATCCCCAGGGATTTAAACAAAGGGGTAAGGTCGCTGCGGTTGAATTCTATTGTGGTGTTGTATCCATTGTTTTCTGTATCCAGTGAAGCGTTCAAACTTGCAATTTTTCCAATTGCCATTGAGAATTCTTTTTTCCCAAGATCAATGTCTGCTTCAATATTTTTTATTGGAATTTCAATTTCAAGGAAATTTTTTTTGCCCATGGATGCGCCAATGGTGTAGTCTGCATCCATATCGAGATTAAAATTGAGTAAAGAATCGAATAGGTCTGGATTTGCTTTTATATCAAAGGACTCAAGAAACCTTTGGGGGTTGATGTTTTGGCCTGAAATCAGGATATCTGCCTGGATAATATCTTTTAATTTAAATGCTTTGTCAAAAACCTGGGCAGATCCTTTTAATTCCAATGCGAGATCCTTGTTCTGAATACTCAATTGCTGTATGGTTGCATGTCCTGAAGGATTTATAGATCCTGTAAATTGAAGATCATTGATGGAAAAATCCTTTGCCATGAGATTTTTTCCTGCAATTTTTGCTTTGATTTCAGGATTGTCCATGGCACCGGAAAGGTTTAGTCTGCTGTCAATGCTTCCCTTTACAGGGGGGATGCCAAGAGCTGTGGTTGTTGGATATAAATCCTGGGACTTGAAAGACAGGTCTGCAAAAATATTTTTTCTGGAAATATCAATTTGTGCCTTGCCATCAATTGAGGACTTGCCGGTTTTTCCGGTCAGCCTGGTTAGATTAAAGATACCATTTTCAATGGTTCCGTTCATGTCCGCTGTAACATCCATAAAATCTGTTCCAGGCTTGTTTTGTTTGAAATTTTCCAGAACAATATTAAAGTGATAATTTGCTGTCATGGTTTCAGGGCTGATGCCCTTGCCCGTTATTTTCCCAAAAGATGAGAATTGTCCTGAATATTCTTTGATTTTTTTTTCAAGGTTTTTAAACTGCCCGAAATGTTTAAAATCTCCATTTTTCTGATCAAAGGAAAAATCATATGTAAGGGAATCTGGATTTTCAGGAGGATGTAAAAAACCCTTTGGAAAAAATGCCTTAAGATCAGCCGTGCCATTGAATGTTATATTGTTTCCAAGAATATTGATGATCCCTTTATCCAGGAGAAGAGTTCTGTCAGCAAGGGTTGCTGATAACTTGATCCTATCTGTTTTTTGATTCTTGTTTATTTTAAGATCAGCCACATCAAGCTTGAGTGTGGCTTTGGGATTGTTTACAGAGCCTTTTCCTTTAATGATGACCTTGGCAAGACCACCAAGGGCTACCTTGTCCTCCAGAAAGAGATTAAATTGTTCCAGCCCGGAGGTTGCCACGATATCCACATCAATTTCAGGGGATTCAGCTATATTGGAGGTACTCCCCTTGGCCTTTAAAATAGCCAGGTCTGAGTCCAGGTCCAAATCAAAATTAATTTTTGATCCTTGTTCCAGTTCAGCCAAAAGACTAAAATTTTTAATTAAAATTTCTTTGTCTTGTAATATTATTTTGCTGTTTTTTAACAGGGCATTCATTGACAGGTGTTTATTTTGCAGGTTTGCATTCAAAATTTTCAGATCTATTGATTTTAGTTCAATCTGGTTATGCATATCTGAGTAATGTAATGTTCCTTCAGTCACCTGGGCTTTTCGTACAATTACGTTTATGGGAAGCCCTTTTTTGCCCTCCTTGTTTTTAATGGATTTTTTGTTATCTTGAATCAGGGCATCCATTAAGTTGATTCTGCCGTTTTTATGCATTCTCAAGGAGATTTCAGGATTGTCCAGTCTGAATAAATTTATTTCCAGAACTTTTTTAAAAAGAGAACTTATTGTAAAGTCGATCATAAGGCTGCTGAATGTAAAACACCTATTATTCTGCTGGTCCAGGATCTGGATTCCTTCCAGTTTGACAAGGGTATTGATAAATGAGAACTCCAGGCCATCCGCAGAAAGTGTTCCAGGGATGAACACATTAATTTTATTGACAATCAGATTTTTTGCATGATCTGTTTTTGAATAAAAATAGAATGACAGGACAGAGACAAGAAAAATACTGATAGTCCCCAGGGCTGTTGCTATAATTTTTTTTTTCATTATGCCTGCGTAAAAATTATGACTGATATGGTTACAATAAATTAAATTTATACTGATTGCCAGGGAATTACAATATAGGGTTTTGAATTGCTGTTTTATATTGACACTGAGCAACTTTTATAATACAGCTATATTAAAGCTATATTGATATAAACGTATATTTCCAAGTTTTTCAGGAGGACAGATGAAAGAAGTTGTTATAGCGAGTGCTTGTAGAACGGCGATTGGACGTTTCGGAGGATCTCTTGCCCCATTGAGCGATATTGATTTTGGTCCCATTCCCATAAAGGAAGTCATAAAACGGGCAGGGCTCACAGGGGATCAAATTGACGAAGTGATTTATGCCTCTGGATACAGAACAGGGGATCTTCCCATTAACTCGGCCAGGGTCGTGGCTGTGAAAGCAGGTATTCCCCAGGAAAAACCCCAGTTTACCATCAGCAAGGCTTGTGCCGGCAGTATCAAGGCTGTTACTCTGGCAGCCCAGGTGATAAAATCCGGTGATGCAGATGTTATTGTGGCCGGTGGCATGGAAAGCATGAGTAATGCAACCTTTATGCTGAAAAAAGCAAGATGGGGATATCGCCTGGGCCATGGCCAGCTCCAGGATCAGCTTATATTGTTTGATCCTTTAAGCGGCAATACCATGGGTGAGACAGCTGAAAATGTGGCAGAAAAATATAATGTGTCCAGGGAAGACCAGGATGCCTATGCGCTGAGAAGTCAGAATCTGGCTGAGAAGGCCATTAAAGAAGGCCTGTTCAAGGAGCAGATCGTGCCAGTGGAGATCCCCCAGAGAAAAGGTGATCCCAAAATATTTGATACAGATGAGCACCCCAGGTTCGGGACCACCATTGAAGGTCTTCAGAAACTGAAACCACCTTTCAGAAAGGGCGGATCTGTAACTGCAGGAAATGCCAGCGGTATGAATGACGGGGCATCAGCCCTGGTGGTCATGTCAAAGGACAAGGCTGAAGAGCTGGGCATTGAGCCCATGGTATCCATTGTCTCCTATGCATCAGCCGGGGTGGATCCAGCCTATATGGGCATTGGTCCCATTCCAGCCACAGAGATGGCCCTGGAAAAAGCAGGCCTGACCATGGACGATATGGACCTGGTTGAATTGAACGAAGCCTTTGCCTCCCAGACCCTGGCCTGCATACGCGAACTGGGCATGGACCTGGACAAGGTAAATGTCAATGGCGGCGCAATTGCCATGGGGCACCCTGTATCTGCAAGTGGCGGAGCTATTTTGACAAAACTTTTATATGAACTCAAGGCCAGGGATTTACGATACGGTCTTGTTACTTTATGTATTGGCGGCGGCCAGGGCATGGCCCTGATTGTAGAACGAAAATAAACCAAACTGAAAAGTAAAGTGGAACAAAAATAGAAAACATTGATGGTATGGAGCCCCATTAAAGCAGGGCTCTGGAGATAAAAAAGAGTGCTTCCTTTACAGGATGTGCTCTTTTTTTTTGGAATAATTATGCTTACCCATAATTTTTATTGACAAGACAATAGCTCTAAGATAATTGGTCTGCCGTGATCAATTATTGAAACAAATATTTTCTTATTATTATATGGGGTAAAGGTATGAAAGTTGGTTTTATAGGTCTTGGGAATGTCGGGGGAAAGTTGGCTGGCAGCCTTTTGCGTAACGGATATGATCTTATGGTGCGTGACCTTGACCATGCATTGGTAAAATCATTTGTAGACCAGGGTGTAAGTTCTGCAAGTTCACCAAAAGAGATGGCTGAAAAAGTCGATCTGATTATTACCTGCCTGCCTTCACCTGCTGCAAGCTCCAAGGTAATGGAAAGCTCGAACGGTGTCATCCAGGGTCTTAGCAAAGGGAAAATCTGGCTGGAAATGAGCACCACGGATGAGTCAGAGATAATCCGTCTGGCAAAGCTGCTTGAAGCAAAAGGTGCAAAAACAATGGACTGCCCTGTCTCAGGCGGTTGCCACCGTGCTGCAACAGGCAATATATCCATCTTTGCCGGTGGCGAGCGCAAAACATTTGACCAGGTTCTTCCTTTATTAACAAAAATGGGGCGGCGTATACTCCATACTGGTCCCCTTGGGTCAGCTTCTTTTTTAAAAGTTTTGACCAACTTTCTTTGTTCAGCACATCTTGCTGCACTGGCCGAGTCATTTGCCGTGGCAAAAAAAGCCGGCATGGATATGAACACAACCTATGAAGCCATTCGTATCTCTTCGGGAAACTCATTTGTTCATGAAACTGAATCCCAGCTGATTTTAAACGGCAGCCGGGATGTGAATTTTACCATGGATCTTGTGGTGAAAGATGTGGGCCTTTTTGACAAGCTTGCCAATGATCACAATGTTCCTTTGGAAATATCACCCATGATCCTGGATATATTTAAGGACGGCCAGAAGCGATATGGACCACGGGAATTTTCAACAAATATTGTAAAGCGCCTGGAGGATGACTGCGGCATCCAGATCCTGGGTACGGGTTTCCCAGCAGAATTGACCGATGATGAGCCTGAAGAACCAGGCTATGAGGTTAAACCCAGATAAGTAAGAACATAATTGTCAATTGTTTTTTGCAGAATAGTCCCTTCCAGAGCATGTAAGGTGAGCAGCGCACAAAAAAAGAGCGGGATACATTAGCGGCCACGCTCTTTTTTTTTAAAAGTTTATGCTTTTTCCTATTTTTTCCCAGGATTTATCCCGGGAAAAGTTCAGGCCAGAGTCAGGTATTATTTGTCAGGCTTTAATCTTTTTCATTTCAGGATCATAAAGGGGTTTTAGGGATACCTGGGCAGGATATATGGTTCCTGCAATATCAATTTCCCACTTCCCGGTATTGATATAATTTTCATCAATGGGTTCATCCGCCTCAATCATGAATAACCCTATGGCTCCTCCAAGGGTGAAACCATAAGAGCCTGTACTGACATACCCGACTTTTTTCCCGTTTCTGGTGACAATTTCAGCATGAAATAATAAGGGTTCCGGGTCTTTGACCATCACCTGGGCCATGCGCCTTGTCATTGGGCCCTGGGCTTTTTTCTTCACACAGGCTTCTTTGCCTATAAATTCGTCCGGCTTTTCCAGTTTAACGGTAAATCCCAATCCTGTTTCATAGGGATCATCTGTGTTGTCCATGTCATGGCCGTAATCACGATAGCCTTTTTCCATTCTCAGGCTGGCAAGGGCTTTGAGTCCTGCATGGCGCAGGTTGAATTTTTCTCCTGCCTCAACAACATGGTCATACACGTGGGTGGCCTGTTCTGTGGGGATATAGAGTTCATATCCAAGTTCACCTAGATAGGTGATCCTGATGCATATAGCTTTGGCATACCCAATGGCAATCTCTTTGGCATGTCTATAGGGGAATGCCTCATTTGATAAATCTGTCTGGGTGATTGACTGCAGAAGCTCACGGGATTTTGGGCCTTGGATATTTAACTGGGCAAAGGCTGAAGTCATATCAGTGACAAAGGCATGGGCATCATCTGGAATATTTCTTTTCATCCAGGCTTCTGCATGGCGGTGCATGGTGTCTGTAACAACCACCAGGTATTTTTCCTCTTCAAGCTTTGCGACCGTTAAATCAGTTTCTATTTTTCCTGTTTCATTGAGCCAGGGTGTATAGGTAACCTGGTTTGTTTTTTCGCAGACTTCATTGGCTGAAATCCTGTTCAGCACTTTTCCGGCATCACGGCCCTGGACAAAAAATTTAGGCATAAAAGACATATCCATGAGGATAACATTTTCCCGGGCTGCTTTATGTTCAGCTTCCCAGAAATCAAACCATTCAACTTTGCCCCAGGAATCTTTTTCAATCTTTGCTTCATGGCCTTCTGGAGCATACCAGTCCGCACCTTCCCAGCCGCTGACATCCCTGAAATACGCACCCTTTGCCTTGAGGCGGTCATAAAATGCTGATTTTTTGGCACCCCTTGCCGATTGCATGGATTTGTAGGGGTAATGGCTTTTATAAACCATGCCAAGGGATTCAACAGTCCTGTGTTTTCTGTATTCCGGGTTGTTTTGATAGGTGTGGAGACGATCAATGTTAAACCCGGTGATATCAATATCCGGTTCTCCAGTCATTATCCAATGGGCCATGGCCCGGCCAAGGCCTCCGCCAACGATGATGCCTATGGAATTTAATCCCGCAGCTACAAAATAATTTTTCACTTCAGGTGCTTCACCAACAATGGCCTGGAGGTCTGCTGTGAAACTTTCAGGGCCACAGAAAAATTTCTTTATTCCTATTTCCTTTGTTATGGGAACCCTGGACATGGCTTTTTCCAAAAATGGTCCCATACGGTCCCAATCCGGTTCAATCTCACCAAAGGAAAAGTTCTCCGGAATACGCTTGATATTCCAGGGAGCACATTTAGGCTCAAATAATCCCACCATGAGTCCGCCCACTTCCTCCCTATAATATCCATAATGGGAAGGGTCTTCCAGGACAGGCATGTTTTTTGGGATGTCGTCTATCTCCTCTGTTATTAAATAATAATGCTCCGAAGCCTGGTTGGGAATATTGATACCGGAGAGTTCTCCAATTTGCCTGGCCCACATCCCAGCACAATTGACAACCACATCGGCCTGGATATCACCATTTGCAGTTTTTACGCCGGTAGCAACACCATTTTTCTTTATTATTCCAGTGGAGGGAGTTTTTTCAAATATTTTTACTCCCTGGTTCCTGGCACCTTTGGCCAGGGCCATGGTTACATCCACCGGGTTAACCCGGCCGTCCTCTTTTACGTAAAAGCCAGCCAGCAGATCATCTACACGGGCAAGGGGGAAAAGATCCTTGATCTCTTTAGGGGAGATTTCATGTACATCGATTCCGCAATATCTATTAAATGCAGCAACCCTGCGGTATTCTTCCAAACGGTCTTTATTGCTGGCCGCTTCTATGAAACCAACAGGCTTAAACCCGGTTGATAACCCGGTTTCAGCTTCAAGTCGGGTGTAAAGATCACGGGAATATTTGCGCATCTCGGTTGAGGTTTCAGAGGTTGATCCAAAGGTTACCATGAGACCTGCGGCATGCCAGGTTGTTCCGGAAGTTAACTCATCCCTTTCCAGGACAACTACATCTTTGCAGCCCATGTGGCCCAGATGGTAGGCAATGGAACAACCAATAATTCCTCCACCTATGATGACAACATTTGCTTTTTCAGGTAAAACCATTTTATTGTTTTCCATGGGAGTTCCTTTTACTTATTTGCTCCAAATTAATTTATACCCATTTCCTGTTCTGTTTCTACAACAATGGATCGAATTTTTGCCAGCACCTCGTCTGAAAGTTTTGCAGGAATATGGGTTTCCAGGATATATCTGACCTTCATCAAAGCCCTTTCATAGGCATTGGTTGAACCTGCCTTTTCCCAGCCTCCCCGCATTTTGCGGTCAATCAATTCAGGTTTGGACTGACTTCTCATATGGTTGAATGTGTGTTTGTGCATTAGGTAATCTCCGCCTGGGCCTATCTCCTTGATAGGATCTATGGCAAGGGATTCATCATTAACAGGAATACCCTGAATCGTATGTTTAATCATACGTGCAAACTCACAGTCTAAAACCAGCTGGCCGTAATCAAAGGTGATGCCGCTTTCAAGCATCCCGGCCCCATAAATCATATTGGCGCCTGCCAATGCGGGAATAAGTCCGGTAAGTGTCTTTTCATGGCCAGTCTGGACGTCGGATATTTTACTGTCGCCCTAGCCGCCTGCAACATAGGAGGGCAAAGCATAATACCGGGCAAGACGGGCCACAGCACCGCTGATTACAGCACACTCCGGGGTGCCCACGCTGGCTGAGGCAAGTTTAAGATCCATGGCTGTTGTTGAACTGCCGTAAATAACCGGGGTTCCCCTCCGGGTGAGCTGGGCCAGGGTGATTCCGGAAAGGACTTCGGCATTGTGATTAACAAGGGTGCCTGCCAGAGTTACAGGGGAAGTGCCCCCTGCCATTGCCATGGACAGGATGTTGCATACCACATTGTTTCTGGCGGCTTCCATTATGATTTCACAACAGTCGGAGATCAGCTTCAAAGGACTTACCGGGCAGGTTGTAAAGGAAACAATGGGGCGGTTTTTAAATTTCTCCACACCCCCTGCAATGGCCTCACCCATTTCAATGATTTTTTTCAGGAATTTTCCATTCCCAGGGCCAAAGGCACAATGTTTTGAGGTGTTGGTAAGATAGGCCTCTGCATTGTGGAGGGGAACTGTGTCCTGGTTTACATCATGGGCTCCAAGGGCTTTTTCGCAAAAATCAATTTCAGGAAGAGCATCAATTACTTTGGCAGAATCAATCAAATCCTTTTTTACGGGAGATCTGTTTTCTCCGGTATAGGGATCATTTACCATTACCCCTTCACTGAAATTGGTGAAATAAACCCGGGTGTTTTCCAGGACAATATCGTGTCTGGGATCACGGCCGTGGAGCACTACCTTGGGAGGTGCAGACCTGATGGCATCCTCCACCATCACCGGTGGAATTTTAACAATTTTTGTGTCACGGTTTACAATAGCTCCCCCTTCCTCAAAAAGATCCAGCGCATCTTCATCTTCCACAAAAATGCCTGTTTCATTGAGGACTTCAAGGGTTCCATAGTGAATCTCATCAAGCTCATCCTCTGTCAGGATATTGAGACTCAATCCGGAGCTTAGTTGTCTTCCCGCATGAAAATTACGTTTCATATGGTATTTACCTCATGATTAATTTGTGGCTGCTAATTTCAAGTCCCCAGTTTTATAAAATTTAAAAGGAGCTTTGGATTTTCAGCTGCCAGCCTTTATTCTTACGGACAAACTATTTTACGTACAAAATAAATGTTACTACTAACCGGGTAACATTTTTTCTTGTCTTTTTTTAACAAACTCTCTATATCTATGTCAAGCTTAAAAAACAGCCAATAAAAAGTGGTAAAATACTCTATCCCGCAAAAAGTAAAAAGTCGGATCAAAGGAAATTTGCATGGTAAAAATAAACACAGAATTAAAACTTGGATTGTCTGACTATGCACTTAACGCCTATGTTTCCCTGGCAGCAAATCATCCTGTTAACGGATCACAGTTAAGCCGGCAGTCCGGTATACCCAGGGCCAGGATATATGATGTTTTAGAAACCCTTATTGCCAAGGGTTTTGTCATTGAATCCAGCAAGGGAATGTACTCGCCTATTCCTTCCCGGGAATTTATCCGAAGGCTGCGCCAGGATTTTGAAATTATGCTTTCTTCCCTGGAAGAGAAATTAAAAAAGGCCAGACAAAAGCCTGAAAAAGATGTCATCTGGACCATAAAAGGCTATGGAGCAGCAATGGGCAAGGCAGAAGAGATGATTGACCAGGCAAAGGAAGAGATCTATATTCGGATGGCTCCTGAGGAGGGGCAGCATCTTGATGCAAAGCTCATGAAGGCGGAATCCCGGGGTGTGCAGGTAAAATATATTTCAATGAAACCCGGGCCTGGAAAATTCAAGTTTCAGATAATTCACCCCTGTCCTGAGCCCTGTGAGGATTCAAATACCAGGTTTTTTGATATTGTTGTGGATAAAGAAGAAATTTTATGCGGAATGTTCATTAAAGGTGATGAAGAAAGTTCAGTGATTAACTGGGGACTGAATAAGAGATTTGTCCTGTCAGGAAGGGACAGCCTGCGCCATGATTTTTTTCACTATTTTCTCCATAAAATTAAAAATGAAAAAAAAGAACTTACCCAAAAGGAAAACGAATTATACGAATTTATCCAGAAAGATATTTAATTGGAAGTATAGGACAGACTTTAAAATACTTGACATCTGTAAATGTTCTAGATAGTTTTTTTGGGCTAGTAAAAAATTGTTAGTTGATTCATGTTTGTTAATAAATTACTAAGTATATTCCCGTGGCATTTTGTTATGGGAAAATTAATATTAATATGAACAGGAGGTTTTTATGAAAAAATTGTTTATGGGCTGGGCTCTAATTTCAGCAATGCTGCTTGTCTTTGCAGGAACCAGTATGGCTGGAAAATCTGCACTTGAAGAAATTTATGAAGCCAAGACCATAGTGGTATCAACAGATGCCAATTATGCTCCCCAGAGTTTTCTAAACGACAAGGGTGAGTTGGAAGGGTTTGATGTAAGTGTTGCAAAGGAAGTTGCCAAAAGACTGGGTGTAAAGGTTAAATTTATTACACCGGACTGGGATCTAATTACAGCGGGAAAATGGGGGAAACGATGGGATCTTTCCATAGGCTCCATGACTCCCACAAAAGAGAGAAAAAATGCTCTATTATTTACCCTGCCCTATTACAGCTCTCCAGCCCAGTTTGCAGTACATAAAGACAATACAGATATAAAAACCCTGGCTGATCTTGCAGGCAAAAAAATTGGAATTGCCGGTGAAACAACCAATGAAAGATATCTTCAGAAAGATCTTTCCATTGAAGACGTTAAAATCGTTTATCAGGACTGGAAACCAGGCAAGCTGCAGACTTATCCCACTGATGCAAACCACATCGAAGATCTGTCCCTGGGTGATGGGGCGAGACTGGATGCCATATTTACATCCAAACAGACCCTTGCAGAGGCGATTCGATCCGGATGCGGCAGTGGATGTCCCATAAAAATGCTGGGTGAACCACCCTATTACGAACCCCTTAGTTTTGCCCTGGATAAAAGTCGTGCCAACAGCCAGACCCTTGTGGACAAACTCAATGAGATTTTAAAATCCATGTATGCTGACGGCACCCTGGTCAAGCTGTCGGAAAAATTCTATCATACCAATCTGATCCCAAAGTTATAAAATAAGAATCTGGAAGCGGTTTTAACAGTCCTGTAAGTCCGGACTATTTGAGACCGCTTCTTTTTTTCCAGTAACAGGTCCTAGCTATAAGACAAAAGGAGATAGGAATGACTGCCAATACCACACTCCCGGGAGCAGGGGGCATCCCTTTGGAAGCCCAGCAGGTTCTCAATCAAATTGAAGAAAAAAAATCAAAGTACAGGCGAAATATGATCATCGCTTTTGTTGTTTTGATTATTTTTATGGTAACTACCCTTATAGTTTTGGGACTTGATTTCAAATTCATGGCCAAATGGCTTCCCTTTATTCTTGCCGGCAGCGGATACACCTTTCTGGTGGCTTTCCTTGCCATATCTCTGGCCTGCATTCTTGCCGTGGTGGGAGCCCTGGGTCGGCTTTCCACAAACCCTATCTTCAACAGTATTGCAACCTCCTATGTGTCCCTTATCCGGGGAACCCCTCTTTTAGTCCAGGTCTATATGTGGTATTTGGCTCTGCCCCAGATCGGCAAAGCACTGGAAGCCTACGGAATTCCGGGAATTCAGCGTCTTCTTACCCTTCCTGCTGTTCCAGCGGGTATTCTGGCCCTTGGGGTGTGTTATGGTGCCTATATGACAGAAACCGTCCGGGCTGGTATTCAGTCCATTAAAATCGGTCAGACAGAAGCTGCAAAGGCCCTGGGCATGACCAAAGCTCAGACCATGAAAAGAGTAATTTTCCCCCAGGCCCTGAGGGTGATTATCCCACCGGTCTCCAATGAGTTTATTGCCATGATCAAGGATTCCTCCCTGGTTTCTCTGATGGGGGTGTGGGAACTTTCCTATCGGGCCATAAAGGTGGGGAGGAGGCATTTTCAATCCCTTGAAATGCTGATCATGGTGGCATTTATTTATTGGATCATGTGTATGATCCTGCAATTTGTCCAGGAGAAGATTGAACGGCATATGGCCAGGGGCGACAGGAGGATATCATGACAAAAAATTCAACACCCATGGTAAAAATCACCAATGTTCATAAGGTATTTGGTGGAACACTTCATGTGCTTTGCGGCATTGATCTTGAAGTGAATAAAGGCGAAACCATTGTGATTCTGGGGGCTTCGGGTTCAGGGAAAAGTACTTTGCTGCGCTGCATCAATTTTCTGGAAGAACCCACGGCCGGAACCATTGAAGTGGACGGGATTGCAATTAATGCCGGTGAAAATGATAAGACAAGGGAAAATCATATTCTGGATATCCGCAAGAAAACCGGTATGTGCTTTCAATCCTTTAATCTTTTTCCCCATATGACTGTTTTGGAAAACATTATTGAAGGACCGGTAACAGTGCTGGGCCAGAAAAAAAAGCAGGCCATTGTCTATGCAGAAGAACTTCTTGACTGGGTGGGACTGACGGAAAAGCGTGACGAACACCCTTCACGCCTCTCAGGCGGGCAGCAGCAGAGGGTAGCCATTGCCAGAAGCCTTGCCATGAAGCCCAAGGTCATGCTGTTTGACGAGCCCACCTCGGCACTGGACCCTGAACTTGTGGGGGAGGTGGTGGATGTAATGGAACGTCTGGCCAAAGAGGGCATGACCATTATTGCTGTAACCCATGAAATGCACTTTGCCCGGGATGTGGCAGATCGTGTCTTTATCATGGATGGGGGCAACTGGATCGAAGAAGGACCGCCGGAGAAGATTTTCAATAACCCTGAACACCAGCGTACCAGGCAGTTCCTGGCCCATATCCTTTAGCCTGCAGATGAAATAAAGTGAACGAAATAGCCCGTAATTTTGAAAGGAAATTAATGTTTGACCTGAAACCTGAAATAAGGGTCATGACCCGGGAACAGATAAAAAAAGTTCATGAAGATGCTCTTTTGATCCTTGAAAAAACCGGGGTGACTATTGATGATCAGGATGCCAGACATCTGTTAGAAAAAGCCCTTGGAAAGAACCATAAGGGTGATGGATTCCATAAAGATAAGCAAATACATATACCCAGGGATCTTGTCCAGTGGGCAATCAAAGCAGCTCCATGTGAAATCAATATTTATGACCGCCTGGGCAGCCCATGTTTTTCTCTGACCGGGAATGGAACCCAGGAAGCAGTTTTCGGGATCGGAGTAACCAATCTCCATTATCAGGACCCCTTTACCAATAAAATTAAGCCTTTTCACCGCCATCACATGGCAGAGGCCACAGGGCTGGGGCATCACCTTGGTAATTTTGATTTTATTTCAACCCCGGGTGTGATCCAGGATCTTCCACCTGAAACTGCGGATGTACATGGGGTCCTGGAAATGATGGCCAACACTACAAAACCCCTGGTCATGCTTATTTCCGACTGGGATTCCTTTACTCCAGCCCTGGACCTTTGTGAGCATATCCATGGGGATTTATCTGATCGTCCTTTTATTATTCCCTATGTAAATCCCATTACCCCTTTGGTTTTAAATTCTGAAACCACAATGAAAATGGATGCAGCCATTAACAGAGGTCTGCCCTTTATTTTTTCCAACTATGGAATGTCCGGAGCCACCTGTCCAATCACCCCGGCTGGAACCCTGGCCCTGCTAACGGCAGAACTGCTGGCAGGACTGGTATACAGCCAGCTTGTAAAAGAGGGCACCCCTATAATTCTGGGAAGTCTTCCTGCTGCCTTTGACATGAAGAATGCCGGCAGTTTTTATTCCCCCAATACTTTGCTGCTGAATCTGGCCTGTGCAGAAATGATGACATCTTACAAAATTCCCCACTGCGGGACTTCCGGCTCAGGAAACGGCTGGGGTGCGGATCTTCTCGCCGGCACAACCCTTTGCATTAACCACTTTACAAGCTGCCTGGGCAGGGCCGGCATGATTCCCTTTGTTGGGGGCAGTTTTGATTCCCTTGTTTTTTCTCCTGAACTTGTGGTCTATGCCGATGATTTGATTTTTCAGTCAAGGAATTTTGTGTCAGGTTTCTCCCTGGATGATGAAAACACAGGGCTTTCAGATATATCCAAAGTGGGACCTGGGGGAAATTTTTTCATGTCAGATCTGACAGCAAAAAATTTCAGAGATTCCCAGTTTTCAAGCTCTATCTGGCCTTTTCTGAGCCTTGATAAATGGAGGGCCCAGGGCGAACCAGAGGCGGATAAAATTTTAAAGAACAAAACCTGTGAACTCCTTAACAACCCAACAACTCCGGAAGATCATGGGGAAATCCTGGCAAGGGGAGAATCTTTTCTCTCCCGTTAATAAAACAGGGGCGAAAAAAGCCTGGAAAGAAAAGGATTGATATGGATTTATGGCAGCTTCATGTTTTTGTTTCTGTCGTTGAAAATAAGAGCTTTTCAAAGGCATCGTCATCCATTAACCTTTCCCAGCCCACAGTGAGCCTTCACGTCAAAGAACTTGAAGATTATTTTCACTGCCGCCTTTTGGACAGGCTTGGGAAAACCACTGAACCTACAAAAGCCGGTGAAATCCTTTATCAGTATTCCAAACAGCTCCTGACCCTCAGGGACAAGGCTGAATCAGATCTGCATGATTTTTTGGGAAGAACCAGGGGAACGCTTTTTATCGGCGGCAGCACCATTCCTTCCGGATATATCCTGCCCGGACTAATGGGGCCTTTTTTGGAAAAATTTCCCGGAGTTTCCATGGAATTGACAGCCGGGGATACCCTTGAGGTTATCAGGAAAATCAAAAAAGGAAAAATAGAAATCGGCATTGTGGGCGCTAAAATTGATGACCCAGGGATAACACAGGAAAAATTGATTTCCGATGAAATGAAACTCATCGTTCCCCCAGACCATAAATGGGCCCAAAGAACTTTTGTTGATGTCTCAAAGCTTTTTAAAGAAAAAGTGATTGCAAGGGAAAAAGGATCAGGAACCTGGCAGTCCATTTGTAAAAGCCTGGAAGCAGCCGGGTTCCATTCAAACAATTTGAACATTTGTGTGACCATGGGCAACACGGTCTCTGTCATTCAAGGGATTTTGCACCATGTGGGGATATCCATCCTTTCAACCATAGCTGTCCGGGATGATATCAATAAAGGGAGATTAATAGAATTGTCCGTAAGGGGTCTAAACCTTGACCGCTATTTTTATCTGACCCTGTCCAAAAAAAGGGCACGGTCCCCCATCTGCAATAAATTTATCGAATTCGCAAGACATACCCTATAGAAATATCCAATACTTTTTGGGATTTAAATCAGAACAATCAATTTGATTTATCCCCTCTGCCTGTTTTATTACCCCAGCAAAATGATTCGACATTTTAAACATCATCTTTGGTGTAAAAACCAATACTGGAAATATAAACGGCCATATAAAATGTACAATCCAGGATGAAATAAAGCAGAGACAGCTTACAAGGAGAAAAAAATTGAAAAAGATTACCGTAACAAAATGGGTTATTTTGATTGCAATATTTATGATAACAGCAGTGATTTGTTCTGCTTCAGAGCTTGATTCTTTTACAGGGGAAAAAGGTGTGCTGAGGATTTCAGGGGGTACTGCCCACATACCCGTGATGAAGGAAGCAGCCAGGAGAATCATGATCTTTAACCCGGACATCCAGATTACCATTGCAGGAGGCGGATCTGGTGCCGGGATCAAGCAGGTTGGGGAAGGACTGGTAAACATTGGGAATTCAGGCAGGCAGGCTACAGAATCGGAAGTCAGCAGATATGGCCTTGTCATGTATAAATGGGCCATTGATGGAGTTGCTGCCGTTGTGAATCCTGGAAACCCTGTAAAGAAGCTGTCCGGGAAACAGCTCCAGGACATATTTGCAGGAACTATTTTAAACTGGAAAGCCCTTGGAGGGGAAGACAGGGGGATCAATATCTATACCCGGGATGAATCCAGCGGAACCCGTGCTGTGTTCTGGAAAAAAGCCTTGAATAAGGGAATTATTTCCGGTAAAGCGAATTTTATCGTTTCCAACGGTGCCATGAAATCAGCGATTACCAATGATCCATATGCCATTGGATATGTTTCGGTGGGGTATATTGACAAGACCGTGTGCCCGGTTCGAGTGGATAATGTGGCTCCTGATCTGGATACGGTTAAAAATGGAGAATACAAGGTTGCAAGGGGGCTATACAGCAATACCAGGGGGGATGCCTCAGGCCTGGCGAAAAAATTCATTGATTACCTTTTAAGTCCTGCCGGTCAGGGGATTGCAGCTGAAAAAGGGTTTATCCCGGTCGACTGATGCAGCACAGGGAGCATATCGCAGGAATTATTTTTTGGGGTGCCACGGCTTTAAGTGCCGGGGTCACCTTGGCTGTTTTGGGTTTTATGGTGATTTTGAGCCTGCCAATCATAAAAAATGATATGATTCTGGAAGTCCTGACGGGTCCATGGTCTCCTGACCACGGGCTTTTCGGTATACTGCCCATGATTGTGGGAACCCTTTGCATCGCCCTTTTGAGTCTGGTTGTCAGCTTCCCTGTAAGCCTTGGCTGTTCCATTTTTATTGAAATCATCCGCCCGGACAAACCCGGCAGATTTTTGAAAAAATTTGTCAAGCTCATGACCGCTGTCCCTACTGTTATTTACGGGTTTGTCGGGGTTTTTTTACTGGTTCCCCAAGTGAGAGGATTTGTTTCCCATGGCTCTGGCATGTGTATTCTGTCGGCTTCTCTTATGCTGGGACTTGTAATCTCCCCCACAATGATTCTGTTCTTTTCCCAAAGTTTTGCCAGGGTTCCCAAAACCTATCTGAATGCAGTGGATGCCCTGGGAGGAACCCAATTTCAAAAATTGATCTACCTTCTATTACCCCAGGCCTGGCCGGGAATTTTGACCGGTATTATATTGGCATTTGGAAGAGCTATGGGAGACACCCTCATCGCTCTCATGATCAGCGGTAACTCAGTTGTGCTGCCGACATCCCCATTGGATTCTGCCAGGACTTTGACAGCCCATATTGCCATGATTATTGCGGCTGATTTTGACAGCATTGAATTTAAAACCATATTTGTGTGCGGTGGTATCCTGTATTTAATGACAAGCTTTGGCATTTTTCTGGCAAGGTTTTCAGCCGGGAAACAAAACTGATGGGAAAAAATGTCTGGGATATGCTGCTGGGTTTTTTTGCATGGTGTTGCGCTATTTTGCTTGTGGGAAGCATGATTTTGATTATCGGATTTTTAATTTTAAAAGGGTACAAGGCCATCAGCCTGGAACTGATCTTTGCCAATACCAGCCCCCTGGAGGCCCTGCTATTTAAACAGCAGGTCTTTGGCGGCCTTTTCCCGGCCATGGTCGGAACCTTTTTTCTTATTTTGCTCTCCATTGGTTTTGCCCTTCCTTTGGGCCTTGCTTCGGGAATTTTTCTGGCTGAATATGCACCAGACTCAATAAAAAAAATCTTTAGTCTGTGCTTTGATATCCTTGCCGGGGTACCCTCTATTGTTATTGGACTTTTCGGGTTTTCCATCACTGTTTTGCTGCATCACTCCTTTAACAGCCAAATATTCCCCTGCCTGTTGATTTCCGCCCTGTCACTGGCCTTTCTAGTGCTGCCTTATATCATTAAAACTACCCAGGTTGCCCTTGAAAGCCTTCCCCTGCTTCTTAGGCTGACAGCCCCCAGCCTGGGCGCAACAAAACTTGAAAATATTTTTCTGGTTCTTCTTCCGGCTTCAATCTCTGACATTACCAGTGGCATTGTCCTTGCCATTGGCAGGTGTGCTGAGGATACAGCGGTTATCATGCTGACAGGGGTTGTCGCTGTAGCAGGCATTCCAAAATCAATTTTTTCAGGTTTTGAAGCCCTGCCTTTTTATATTTATTATATTGCTTCAGAGTATTCTGATCAATTTGAACTTATGAAAGGGTATGGTGCAGCCATAATTTTATTACTGATTTGTGCCGTGCTTTTTGGTATATCCCATTGGGTTAAGGAATGGCTGACAGCAAAGACAAGGTTCAGTTACTGATTGATAATGGGAAAAAAACAGATAAAAATTCAAATTAAAAAACTGGGATTTTATTATAAAAATCAACAAATTTTTGAAAATATCTGTATTGAATTTGAAAAAAAATCCATCACCTCCATTTCAGGACCGTCGGGCCAGGGGAAATCATCCTTTCTCATGGCTCTGAACCGTCTGTGGGAAAGCATTGAAGATGCCAAAGTCAAAGGCACCATTCTCATGGATTTTGGTAACGGTTTTGAAGATATCTACCATAAGAATTATTCCGTAACAGAGCTTCGGCAAAGGGTGGGGATGGTGTTCCAGGTTCCCAATCCCCTGCCCATGAGTATTTATAAAAATATTGAGTTCCCTTTAAAATTGAGGGGAGAAAAAAATAAAACCATAATCGCAGAAAAAGTTGAGCAGGCCCTTACAGAATCTTTCCTCTGGGATGAGGTAAAAGATAGGCTTTCCTCAGATGCCGGCCTTCTTTCCGGGGGACAGCAGCAGCGGCTTTGCATTGCAAGGGCTCTGGTTCTCGAACCCCAGGTTCTGCTCTTAGATGAACCTACTTCCTCCCTGGATGAAACATCTGCCCGGGTGATCGAAGACCTGCTCGTACAATTGAAAAAAAAATGTACCATCATCCTGGTATCCCACCATATAGACCAGGTAGATCGTATTGCTGACAATAAACTGGTATTATCCGACCGAAGATTGGAACAAAAATAAAAAAATGATCATCAAGGGTAAAAGGAGAAAATTATGATTCCTATGAACATACCGGGATTCGGAAAAATTAATATCAAACATGTGGTTTTGGATTATAATGGGACCATTGCCCTTGACGGGAAATTGATCAAAGGTGTGAAAGAGGGAATAAAGAAGTATTCCAGACAGGTTAAATTTCATGTAATTACGGCAGACACCTTTGGATTTGTAGAAAAGGAACTCCAGAATATAGATGCTGTCTTGACAATTATCCCCAAAGAGAACCAGGCACAAAGGAAACGTGACTATATCCGAAATCTTGGAGCAGACCAGACCCTTTGTGCCGGAAATGGTTCCAATGACAGGATGATGCTCAAAGAGGCCGGAATCGGCATTGCCGTATCCGGGAAGGAGGGCCTTACCACATCCTCCCTTGGGGCTGCAGATCTTCTGGTTACAGATGTCCTGGATATTTTTGGCTTTTTTCAAACACCGGAACGTCTTATTGCATGTTTGAGGACGTGAATTGAAGCACCTTCCAATTTTGCTTCCTATGGATTTTTTTTATTGGCAATTAATTTTTTGGGGCTGTTTTTCTCCGCTGGTCTTCGGTCCAGTCAATGCGGCTCATGAGTCCCTGGATGATCCTGACATCCCTGGAAGACAGGCCAGCACTGCCAAAGAGCCTTCTGAATGTTCTTAATAAATGGTCCGGGTTCTGGCTGTCCAGAAAATCAATATCCAGAAGGGTTTGGCGCATGTGGGCAAACATGTGCTGGATCTCATTTCCCGGGGCTGGTTTTTCAGGTACTGGGTCGTAAAATTTTTCCCCTGCATCTGATTTCAGGGAAATCTCATAGAGCAGGACAGTAAGGGAATGGCTCAGGTTCATGGATGGATAGTCATCATGGGTGGGTATGGTTATAAAGTGCTGGCAAAGCTCCAGGTCTTTTGTGGAAAGTCCTGAATCCTCAGTTCCCATTACCAGGGCTGCCTTGGTCTGGTCATCCATTTCATTTGTCCGTTCCCCGGCCGTGGAAGGAGTTAAAAAGTTTTTCCGGTATTTCCCAAATCTCCTGGTGGTGCCAAAGGCTGTATGGATGTCATGCAGGGCTGAAGCCAGGTCGTCGAAGAGTTCAGCCTTTTCAAGGATCTTAAAAGCTCCCATGGCCATTTTTTTTGCGTCAAGGGATAAGTACTCTCTGCAGGGGTTTACCAGGCGAAGACTGGAAAAACCAAAGTTCATCATGGATCGGCAGATTGAACCGATATTAATGGGGCCCTGGGGTTCAACCAGGATAATGGATAGGTTTTCAGGTTTCATTTTTAGTCCACAATTTTAAATTCATATAAAAAGGTCAATATCCAGGGAGCTTATCAGGATTCCCTGGTGTCCAGTGCCAGGGTAACCGGGCCATGATTAATCAGGGAGACCTCCATGAGAGCCTGGAATTTTCCTGATTTTGTGATCACTTCCAAATCCATTGCCCGGGCAATGAAATATTCATACAATGCATTAGCCCTGTCCGGTGCAGCCGCCTTTGTAAAGGAGGGACGACGTCCTTTTCTACAGTCTCCCAGGAGGGTGAACTGGGAGACCACCAGAAGTTCCCCTTTTACATCTTTCAGGGAAAGGTTCATCTTAGCCTGGCTGTCTTCAAAAATCCTTAAATGAATGATTTTATCCACCAGAAAATCAGCATCTTTTTCAATATCCCCTTCCTGGACACCTAAAAGTACCATAATGCCGTTTCCTATGGAGGAGATGATATTGTTATTAACTGTTACATGGGCATTTTTAACCCTCTGGACAATGGCTTTCATTTACTATCCTTAATTCGTATTATCAGGCCCTGATTGTAAACCTGAATCGGTAAATTTTATTTAAAAGTACCATAATTTAAACCCTGATCGTTCGACTAAACAAAAGGTAAAAGTTTTGGAACAGGCCAATGGGTATTAAATCCTAGCTCTTCCAGGATCTGTATTGCCTTTTGTATATGAGTGCCTGCTTGGGTACTGCCATGGGAATCATCTCCGGGCACCACAGGGATATTAAGTTTTTTTACTGTTTTAAGAAGTGGTTGGGTAATATATGGTTCTTTTTCCCCCCTGGCCAGGGGCCTCAGGTTAAAATCCATGACCATGCCCAGGTTTTTGATCAATAATAGGTTCCGCTGGATTTTTCCAAGGATTTTCCGGTTAAAAAGACGTTTTTCATAGTCTTCATCATGGATACGGATCAGGTCAAAATGACCCACTACAAAGGGGCGCAATGTTTTTATCATGTCATATTGAAGGTCAAAATATTGCAGATAAAGTTTTTCAAGGGAACCGCATTTCTGTATGGCCTTTTCATATTCTTTTCTGGAATAGTCAAAACAGATATCATTCACATGGTGGACTGAACCAACTATATAATCCGGTTTAAATTTTTTAATCAAATTTTTTACATGGGGGATATACCCGGAACAGGTTTCTGTTTCCATGCCCATATAAATAATAATATCTTTCTGGTAAAGGGCTTTTAACCTTTTCAGTTCTTTAAAATAAAGGGTAAATCGCTGGAAAAGATCCTGGGCAGTGAGTCCAAGTTTAATCTCATCGGGATAGAGAAATTTGTCATCCACAGGCGGTATGTGTTCTGTGATGCCCGCAGTCCGGAATCCCTTTTCAATATACGCTTGAATAATATCTTCCAAGGTATCTCTGGCATGGCAGCAAAACTGGCCTGAATGTCCTCCATGGAGGGATATTAATGAGGCTGTTTCCATGACCGATATTTACCATTAACTCCAGGAAAAAATCAAGGGATCAAAGTCTCTGGATGATATATAGAAACATGGGCAGCCGGCTCTGGGTCTTGAGATGATAAAAATCAAAGAGAATCTCCCTTGAGGGCTGGCCAAACTGGAGCGGGGACAGATATACGCTGCCTTTGGGCCGGGTATGATTTATTGATTCCCTTACAAGCTCCAGCATGGATGGATAGTGGGAGTCGGGAAGATCCCTGTCCATGACAAAATTACAGGTTATTTCAATCCGATGAAATTTTTGGTTTATGGCCTGGATCAAGGAAAAGGACTGATTGACGTTTTTGGCAGTTATGGGCTTGCCTATCAGTGACAATGTCTGATCATCAGCCGATTCAAGGCCAATGTTTATGCAGGTATGAAAAGGCAGTGAATTGAGCCGGTCAAAAAGCCTGGGATCAGCCCCAAGTAAAGCATCCACACTGCCAAACATATACAGCATGGGTTTTTTCATATACCCTTTTTTAAATTCAAATTCATCATATGCAGCCTGGGCAGCATAAAGGATCAAATCCATGGGGGCGTTCAGGGCATCGTGCTCTCCTAAAAAGATTGCATTGTAATTGATAATATCATTGGCATACAAAGCTTTGAGGGAGATTATCTGGTTGTCTATATCCTGCTTTGATCTGGGATTAAAGACTTTTTTGTTTTTTATTTTACAGAATTTGCATTTGTACAAACAGCCGTCGGCAATGGTAATGGGAATGATATCATAGTCGGAATGCCGGGCATCAGGAGGCATGACAGTTGTCCTGGCCCCGGAGATATCAAAGAGTTTTTCTGCTTTTAGCTCCAGATCTTTTGGATTGACCTGTTTTACCCTGTCAATCCATTGGGAAACCATTTCAGGCATTTTTTTTCCATCCCCATGAATTTTCGATAAAATTTTCTGCCAGGTATTTGAAAGCCTATCCACTTCTCTTTCCTCAAAGGGCTTGCCCCCTAAAAGGGAATTTGTCTGGTACATGAGGTTGGGCAGGTAATATTCACCAATGGATTCATAAACCCCTGCATATCCTCCAGATGAATAATAGACCCAGTCATTTCCCATGGTCCTCTTAAGCCATTCTGAAGGGTGGAGCCATGCCTTTGTCTTGGACTTTACATGTTTGAGTTCATGGTTCAGGTTAAATTCAAATATTTCATCATGGGTTTCCAGGCGGGAAAACATCCCGTATTTGACTGGAAAGCTCATTTTGGTATATTCTCTGGCGCCCTTGCAGTTTATTTCTATGGAAATATTTTTATCTTTAAAACTATGGGCAGGGTAGTGTGTAAGGCCGGAATTGTACATGGGGTCCTTTATGAAAATATTTCAGGGTTAATGTGGCATGTTTTTATGCCAGGAAAATACAATCAGGATATTTGTTTTTTCAGAGGTATAGGCAAATCCAGGTATGCATGTGACAACTGCAATGATAACCAATATTATAAAAGATATGACACTCAGTTTTATTCTGGATGCTGTTATTTTCAGTTTGATTTGGTGACACCTGGGAAACATATTGATAAAGGCCATCCCTTTTTTAAATTTTTATGAATAATTCTATCGAACCTTTCTTATGAAAGCAAATAAATTTTCCACCATGGTGACGGATATGTTGCCGGACAAATTATTAAGTGGTTTCAAAGGAATTTTTTCAAGTCCGAGAAGGGTTGACCTTGGAAAGAAAAGAAGATAAACACATGGAATTTGGCAAAGGGGTGGATAGTGATGAAAATTTTATTTCTTGAACCATTTTTCGGGGGATCCCACAGGGATTTTGCCCTGGGATTTTCCCAGCATTCATCCCATGATGTGGATCTTGTTACCCTGCCGGCCCGGTATTGGAAATGGAGGATGCAGGGGGCTGCTCTTTATTTTATCCAAAAGATCAAAGATTTGTCCCGATATGATCTGATCTTTACAACGGATATGATGGATTTATCGGATTTCATAGCCCTGGCCCCCGGGGATCTTCCTCCCATTGTCATGTATTTCCATGAAAATCAGCTTTCCTATCCCCTGGGGCCCCATGGTAAAAAGGATTTCAGCCTTGGATTTACCAATATCTTTTCTGCCCTTGCTACAGAGGCGGTTTTTTTTAATTCAAATTATCATTGCAGGGCTTTTCTCAGGGCGGCAAAGCATCAGATCAGACAGATGCCGGATTTTAAACCAGACTGGATCATGGACAGCCTGGAGAAGAAAACCCGGGTTCTTTATCCTGGTTGCAGGTTTAATGCCATGCCTTTTGCCATTGAAAAAAGAACATTGGACCTGCCCCTGATCATCTGGAATCACAGGTGGGATTATGACAAAAATCCAGAAGAATTTTTTAAAGTTCTAAAGGATTTGAAAAAAAAGGGAATTGGTTTCTATCTGGCCCTTATGGGTGAACAATTGGATCTTATTCCCAAAGTCTTTACAAAGGCCCTGGAATATTTCAGCAAAGAGATCCTGGTATCAGGCTATATTGAATCCCCCCGGGAATATAAATCCTGGCTTGCCAAAGGCAGTGTGGTGGTGAGCACTTCCATCCAGGAAAATTTTGGCATATCCATTGTGGAGGCAGTTCGCCAGGGCTGCTTTCCCCTGCTGCCCAAAAGACTTTCCTATCCTGAAATCATGCCGGAAAAATTTCATGGTGAAATTATTTACAAGACCATGGCAGATTTACAGAAAAAACTGGAAACCATATTAAAAGATCCAGACAGATTTTTTTCTTTGTGCCAGGAATTATCAGGTTATGCAGGCCGGTTTTCCTGGGAAGTAATGGCAAAACAATATGATAAAATACTGGAAAAAATAAAATGAACATAATGGGCCGGCCCTGGAAAATGGGAAAGCTTGAGATTAAGAACAGACTGGTGCGCAGTGCCACTGATGAGGCATTGGCTGATGAAGACGGGGCTCCCACCCAGGGACTGACCAATGCACTTGTTGAACTTGCCAGGGGAGGCGCGGGTCTGATAATAGCGGGAACAGCCTATATAAGCCGGGAAGGCCGGTGGGGCAGGAATGGTACTGGAATGGACAATGATCGGTTGATCAAGCCTTTAAGCCGGTTGTGTGAAGAGGTGCAAAAGGCTGGTGGTATTCTGGCTGCCCAGTTATTGTATTGCGGTTCCACCATCAACCCTGAAATCCTGGAGGAAAAACAAGCTCTTTTCGGACCTTCAGCCATGATTGATCCTGTAATTGGCCATCCAGTTCTGGAGTTGACCAGAGATCATATCCTGGGGATTGTGGATGAGTATGCAAAGGCTGTAGCACGAGTTAAAAAAGCCGGGTTTCAGGCTGTCCAGATCCATGCTGCCCATGGTTATCTTATCAATCAGTTTTTAAGCCAATCACGTAATCTGCGCAAGGATGAATACGGGGGTCCCCTTAAAAACCGTGCCCTCTTATTGTATCAGGTGTATGAAGCCATCCAGGGGACCGTGGGAAGGGATTTTCCCATATTCATCAAAATGAGCAGCTATGATGGATTTCCGGGAGGAGTTGAGCCAGATGAAGCTGCCCTTGTTGCCTCGGAACTGGATGCCATGGGGATTTCAGCCATTGAGGTCAGTGCCGGTACACCAGAGGGTGCAAAAAAAAGGG
>JAOZST010000001.1:65260-76138 GCA_029939535.1 Desulfobacteraceae bacterium
AGGGACTGGGCTGCGTCTTTACCACTCCCAAAAAAGATAGAAGTTCCTGATTTACATAAGGTTGCAGGTCTATACCTTTTGGCTGATACTTCTGGGGAAGAACATGGAAAGACGGTTCAGGTCAAGGGTTCCCAGGGTGATTTTAAGGCCCTGGCTTTCTTCCATTGCCAGCTGGAACCAGTTTTCCAATTCCTCTTTCAGCCCCTCTTCACCAACTGCTTTTATCCCGTTTTCACCCGTGATATTATTGTCCATTTTCCCTGAATTAATAAAGGTCCACTGCCCCTGTTTCTTGGAAATAATCCCGGTGTGACCCCGGTTTCTCATGGAAAAGGAAAGAACCTGGCCTTCTTTCAGCTTTCTTTTCATTTCATCCATTACATTTTCAGCCTGCTTCTGGGCATTTTTTACCTTGAAGATGGTTTTCTTGAATACATCGACCCCTGATTCAGACACCAGCCCCTCACCGTTCATATAATGATAGCGGGGCAAGCCCTTTGAAATTGCCTGGTTCATCAAATGACGGCCTAGACCGTTTTTGCCCTGGTATTTGACTCCCAGGTCGGTAAGGCCGCCTACCAACAATTCATAACAGTCCATTTCTTCATAATCCCGGCCAATGAACCTGGTGACAGCTTTTGATAAGATTTCATTTCCCTGGTCAGCTATATTTTCTCCCTGGCCAACAACTTTTATCTCCGGCAGTTTGTCGGAAAGGGATTTTTTAAGGCTGTCGCCCCACAATAACTCCTTGGTCTGTGGGTCATAATGAATCTCTGTTCCCGGCCTTATGCGGTTAAAGGCTTTATTTGAATTTATTTTATCATGGATGATATTCCAGCAGTCCTTTTTCAGGGGGCTGTTGTATAAAAGCTCAGAAACCGTAGACATATCTTTGGTAATGGTACCCAGCAAAACCGGTTTGGAAAGGTCTTCCTTCCCAGGGTCTGGAATGCTGGCCAAAAGCATTTTTTCAAAATTCTTTATCTCAGTAGTGGCAGAAGCGTTTGATAAATTTTTGGATGCGGCCATATTTTTGCCTGCTGGTTGAATTTCCACGAAAACCTCCTGGTTTACTGATTTTTCTTGATTTAATTTAAGTATATTGAAGCATATTTTATGCCAAAAAAAAGAAGGATCGCCAGAAGGCCTCTGGGATCAAGAGTTTCCGGAAATAGTGTATGGAAACTTTGCAAAAAAACATACAGGGGATGTCAATCCTTTGACGGCCCTAATTTTTGATTTTAGTATGCTGAAAATCATAATTCCCAACTTAACATACTTGATATTTTTTGGTATTTCAGTATAAGGATTGGTTTGAAATTATTTATATGGGAATGGTCTTGGAATTATCAACAACAGCAAATATTAATATGTTTTGGGTTTTTTATAATCGAGTGATTCGGTTTGTCAGGGTTGGTGTTTTGCTTCATTTGACAGCCATGGGAGGTATTTCCCTGTGTTTCTGGTTTGGCAGTCTGGTCTTATCAGCTTTGGGGCAGGAAAAGGATTTCTTTTTTATGTTCCATGGATTTATAGCATGTTATGGATTTGTGCTTGTCTTGTTTGCTGAACTGGATGCCATTAGCCGGTATCAAAACTATAAAAAGGCCAAAGATTTATTCCATGAAAATGGGTTTAAGAAAAGAATTGTTAATCTCTTTGTCTGTTCCCGGTGTCAGAGGGATGCAATCAAGGTGGCGGCCAAGGATCTGGGCCTTTTGGAAAAACTCTGCAAACATTATGATCTTCTGGGCTATGGAAGGTATCATATCCTGCCGGATTTTATTTTTTCAAAACCTTTGATATTTTTTTCACGGAAATATTGGATAAAAACTTTGTTTGAAAAAAAATATGAATCAAAATATTTTCTTTGGTAGCCTGCCAATACCAATACCAATACCAATACCAATGCCATGGCCGTGAGTTTTATGAAAAAAGCATATGGGCTTGGACTGTTAACGGTATTGTTCTGGTCAACTTCGGCAACTGCTTTTAAAATAACCCTTGGTTATATGGATGTGCTGCAATTGTTATTCTATTCAATTGTAACGGCTGTGGTGATTCTGGGTGGTTTTCTGGGAGTGACCGGGAAATTTTCAGAGCTATTCAGGCTTGGGAAAAAGGAATATCTCATTTGTCTGGCCCTGGGTATTCTCAATCCCTTTATTTACTATTGGATGGCTGTTACAGCCTACGATCTTTTACCGGCCCAGGTGGCTCAGCCGGTAAATTATACCTGGGTGATCACCTTGACCCTGCTGTCTGTTCCTTTGCTGAAACAACCCCTTGGGAAAGAACAAATTTTGGCCACCCTGGTCTGCTATCTGGGAGTGGTTGTTATTTCCTGGAGAGGGAATATTGGCCAGGCTGGTTCTGATATCAGTTATTTAGGACTTTTCCTGGCTGTTTCCTGCACAATTATCTGGGCCCTGTACTGGATATATAATATTCGCAGGGCACGGGATCCTATTTTAGGGATATTCTTGAATTTTCTTTTCAGCCTTCCCTTTGCAGGGCTTGCCTGCTGGATGTTTTCTTCTTTTTCTTTTGAAGGAATTGAGGGCTTATTGGGGGCAGTGTGGATAGGCTGTTTTGAATTTGGCTTTGCTTTTATTGCCTGGATTACTGCTTTACGCCTGGGGCGCAATACAGGCCGCATAACCAACCTGGTTTTCCTGACTCCTTTTCTTTCCCTGGTATGTATTCATTATATTTTGGGAGAAAAAATTCTGGTCCAGACCTGGATCGGCCTTTTTTTAATCATTATTGGGATTGGTATCCAGAAAATGAGTGAAGCCCGGCAGGAGTAATTGTAAATTGTCTTGGTTTGATAGGGTATGGGTAGAGTTTGCTTTGCGCTGGAATGATTTTTTTGTTAAATTATTTATTGGTTTATGGTATAGGATCTTAGGCCGTGTCCCTTGGGATACGGCTGCTTATTTTAAACAATTCCGAGACCAGCATAAAAATGAAATATAATATAGCAATTAATGGATATGGAAGAATCGGGCGTTGTGTGGCAAGGGCCTTGTATGAGTCAAAAAGGTTTTATGGAAAGCTGAACCTGGTGGCCATAAATGAAACAGCAAGGGCTGAGAGTATCTATCATCTGACCCGGTACGATTCCACCCATGGCAGATTTCCCTTTATCATTAAAAAATGTAAACAGGGACTGTTAATCAATGAAGATACCATTTGTCTATTCCAGGAGAAAAATATTGTTGACCTGCCCTGGAAAGATCTGGAAGTTGATGTGGTGCTGGATTGTACAGGGATTTACAATGACAGGGAGTCTGCTGAACTGCACCTGTTGTCCGGTGCAGGCAAGGTGATCTATTCCCACCCGGCCAAGGATGAAATGGATGCCACTATTGTTTACGGGGTCAATCATAAAACCTTAAGGCCTGAACATAGCATCATATCCAATGCTTCATGTACCACCAACTGTCTCATTCCCATCCTGGATATTATTGATAGGAATCTGGGTATAGAGAGCGGGTCTATTACCACCATCCATTCGGCAATGCACGACCAGCCCGTGATTGATGCCTATAACGGGGATTTGAGGAAAACCAGGTCTGCCCTGCATTCCATTATCCCGGTGAACACTTCCCTGGAAAAGGGAATTGTAAGGGTTTTGCCCCAGATGGAAGGAAAGTTTGAAACCCTTGCCATCCGGGTACCCACCACCAATGTCTCCATCATGGATATAACCCTGGTTGGTAAATCCCGGATAAATGCCAGGGACATCAATAAGATGTTGACCCTGGCATCTGAAGCTGAATTAAAGGATATCCTTGGTGTCTGTGATGAACAATTGGTATCCTGTGATTTTAATCATGATCCAAGATCAGCCATTATTGACCTGCCCCAGACCCGGGTTTCCGGGGAGCGCCTGATCAAGATCCAGGCATGGTTTGATAATGAGTGGGGTTATTCCAACAGGATGCTGGACACCACCATTGCTGCCCTTGAAGCAGAAAATTATCAGGAAGTCTGAAGAACCATTAATTTTTGGACAATATTTTTTAATTCTTCAGGAATATTTGCAATATCATCAAAGGGCCGGATACCGTCCCGGTCTGACTGTATTATCTCTTCAAGTTCAGGCATAAAACCAAGGATTTCGTAATCAGGCATGCTCTCCCTGATAAGATCTTTGTCAGCTTCGGATTTTACCCGGTTACCCAGAATGACAATGTTTTTAATGCCGATATCTGTACCCAGTTTCCGGATTTTATCTGCTGCAACCCTGCTTCTTTTCCCCGGATTTACAACAACCACAAGGGCATCCACGGAACCTGAGGTGGCACGTCCCAGGTGCTCAATCCCGGCTTCCATGTCCATGACAACCACTTCATCCCTGGCAAGAACCAGATGGTTCATCAAAGCCTTTAAAATGGTAGCTTCAGGACAGATACAGCCGGAACCGCCATTTAAGACTGTCCCCATTACCAAAAGTTTGACCCCGTCTTTTTCAATGGAGAACCGCTCCGGGATATCATCCACCTTGGGATTTATGGTGAAAAAACCTCCCATGGTTCCAGGCTGGGCACCTGTTCTTTCGGCAATGAGATCAGACAGTTCAGCCACTGGTGTTATGGGCTGGGTCTCGTCAATTCCAAGTCCCGCTGCCAGGTTGGCAACTGGATCAGCGTCAATGGCAATTACGCTGGTTTCTTTATTTAATGCGGCAATGGTCCGTGCTATAAGGGATGTAACGGTTGTTTTACCAACACCTCCTTTGCCGCCGAATGCAAGTTTTAAACTCAAGGTTTTTAGCTCCTACTACTATTAGATAATTCTTAATAAATAAAAAAATTATCTCAATTCAAATGCTCAATTATGCTGCCTTTTTCATCCAACAGGTAAATCTTGTGCCCGGTTTTAGCAGCTTGCTCTATTAGATCTTCCTTGATTACGGCCTGGATTTCATATTTATTATTCATAATATCCTTGGGCATTATAAGAAAACATTGCTGGGAAATTTCTTTGGTTTTAAAGGCAGGTATGAAATCTACTTTTTTTTCGTCGTCCAAATAGCCTATAAATTGTTCACCAGACGTTCCTGGATTTTCTACAATGATATAGTACCAGGCTTCTTTTATTGGGTCGTTCAATTTTTTTTATTCTCCTGAAAGGTTATTTACAGCAAGATAAGACAGTTTTGTATAAAATAAAGGGAAATAGGCAATACTCATAAAAAAAGCCCCGGCCTTATTTAAAATAAGTGCAGGGGCTTTTAATATTTAATGGGCAGAAGGTCTAAATTTCAAGCCATGAATCAGAATAAAGGTTTTCACCCATTATGACTTTATAGGTTTTTGCATAATCCTGCATTTCTTTATCAAGGCCTGCAATATCCGGTTGACTTCCATCCATCATACCATAGATCAGGTCAACAATGTCCTGACGTCTGCCCTTGGCAATATCCGTAAGTTTGGTATCAAGGGGATCTGAAATAACGGATTTCATACCATGTTTTTCCAGCATGACCATAAAAGTCCGGTTCAGGATACCCCTGAGATGTTCTGGCGGGCCGTTGGAAATATTGGAAAGACCACAGGTGGAATTTACTCCAGGAGCCATATCTTCCAGCATCATCTGGAAGTTGAGAAGACTCATGCTCTGTTGCTGCTGGATATTAACCGGTGTAACAATTCCATCCACCCAGATTTTTTCATTGGGAATACCGGCTTCATTGGCAAAATAAATCAGTTCAACTGCCAGGGCAGCTCTTTCGTTTTCATCCCTGGGAAGTCCGTCAGGTCCCCACATGAGGGCAACGAAATCTGCATCATACTGGGCAGCCATGGGAACCATTTTTTCGTATCTTTCAGGGCGTACCATGATGGAGTTGATAATATGGGGCTTGTCAGCTGGTTTACAGACTTTTAAACCTGCCTCAATGGCGTCAATGTTGGAACTGTCCAGCAGCAGGGGCATTCCAGGTACTGCTTCCTGGACTACATTAACAACCCATGGCATCAATTCTGTACCAAATTTCTTAGCGGGTCCCAGGTTGATGTCAATATAATCCATACCCAGTTCTTTTTGTTTGAGAACTTCTTTCTGGATGGGTTCAGGATTACGTTTGGCAGGATCTGCTTGTTTGAATTCTTTTCCAATTATTGTGGAAATTACATTCAGACTTTCACCAAAAAGAATCATGTTATTTTCCTTTTATTTTTGTAATTTTGAAAAGGGCTGGGAAAACCCAGCCCTTTTTTATTTATTGAGCTTTAAGGAAAGCAGGCAAATGGGCTGCTTCTCTCGGTCCGACTATAATGTTCCAGCCGGGTAGTTCTTCTTCAATGTCACCTGCAATGGCAGCTGCATATCCTGGAATAATGATGTTTGTATGTTTTACCTTATCCATTATACCGCTCTTTTTCACAAAGGCACCCACATCGTCACCGCCAAATTTGCCGGCAGCCCAGGCAGTCAGAACTGACAAACCTTCAGAATCCTTGATCAAAAGCCATGCCGGTACTTTGCTGGCTTCGATTTCACCGGAAACAATGAAATAGGTCAATGCAAAGTTTGTAGTAACCAGGACCGGAGAGTTTTCATCGGGATTACCGATTTCAAAAATACCTTCTGTTACCGTCATGGGTCTCTGGGGATCAGTGAAAATATTGAGTCTTTCCAGCAACAGAGGGAATAGAGATTCTGTGTTGAAATCGGACATCACCACAATGCCGCCGTATTTGGCAATATACATACTTGCGATGAGGGTTTCCATATCCAGGTTGGATGCCATTTCACTTGGAAATGAAATGGTTGGAAATCCCAGGGCCTTATTGGAAGCCTTCAGGGCTGCACGGCGGATGGCCACCTGGTCCTCAAAGGATTGTTTGATTTCCCTTGATCCCGGATCCAGAACCAGGTCTTTGAGGCCCATGCCAGTGAGTTTTTCTGTCAAAGGGATAAGGGCTTCCACTGAATCGGCCTTTACGGCCAGAGGAAGGTCAGCTTCCAGAGCAAGGGCACCCATGTCATCTGCATTTGCCTCTGTTGCTGCATAGAGCAGGGGCCGCTTGAATCCGGCGACTTCAATACCAGCCTTCATGACGTCCAAGTCTTCTGTCATTAGTATCAGGTTGAATTCAGATTCCTTGGCAATTTTCGCTGCAACAGCTGCAAAGGCTTCTGCACCTTTGCCAGCATCTTTTACAAGCAGCAGCTCTGGTCTGAGGTTCAGGCCTACCCTTTCATACTGTAAGGCATTGTAACCTTTTAAGGTGCTGTCAAAGGCTTTCAGATCAACGTCTGATGCCACTGTGGCTGCAAGAACAGTTGGATTGAAAAAAGTTTTTTCATGTCTGTAAAGAACGGTTTCCCCGCCTGTGGTTGTTTTGCGGACACCTTTGCCCAATGCGACCGGGCGAATGGGAGGGGCGGATGCTTCGGCCAGTTTTTCCTTTGCTTCGTCTGAAACATAGGGGCAGGCGTCCAATTCTGCTTTTCCTGATGCCAGGTTCATTGCAAAGGCAAGGCATGTTGGAACTCCGCACTCCTTACAATTTGTCTTGGGCAGGAGTTTGAATATCTGTATACCGGTTAATGCCATTTTTTTCTCCTTACGTTTTTAAAAACCTTATGAAAAAGAACCGGCAGTATTAATTCTGGCGTGATTACTGCCGGATCTTTTATTTCACAAATTAGTTAAACAAGTGATTCCATGTCCAGTGCTGGATGACCTTTTTCCTTGAGGAAGGGCATGATTTCTTCTTCTGTCAGACCCACGGTTTCATCGGCGATCATGTCAAAGAACCCAGGGACACCCATTTGTTCACCACGGGCGACTATTCTGTCCTTTAATTCGTCTTTGAGCATCTTGGGCATCCAGACCATTCTCAAAAGTCCACCATCACCTAGAATAAATTTACCCTGGGTGATGTTGTGTTTTGAATGACCTACAAATCCAGGAGAAGAAGCACCACCACCCATGACTCCGGCTAGTGTGGTGAATTTCATGCCGCAGGGGGTGTCCCCAGTATAATCACGGCCAACGGTCATGACACCGTTACAGCCCGGCAGCATGGCAGCAATACATTCGCAGCAGCCGCAGGTTGTCATGGGATCAACTACCATGGAATATAGATTATACTTTTCAATGGCACCCCTGGAGGCTTTGTTTACAAACTCATTAACACCCTTCCATTGACCCAGTTTGGCATCAAGTACCTCCCCTTTTTCAATGGGCTGGTTGGGGCCGGTGGGGCTGATCTCAAAGGCAGCCTTGCAGTCCATCCAGTTGTAAGCACCGCAAAGTCCTGTTCTTTCAGGGCTTACAGTACACACATGGCTTGGAGCAAAGGACTGGCACAGGGTGCAGGAGTAATAAGTCTCTACATCATCATCCGTCATTTTATCAACCCTGGCATCACGAGTCGCATAGTTATCACGAGCTGTGGCAGTCATTTTGTCAACATCTGCTTTTTTGGTATAAAGTGTGACCTGGACTTTATCCAGAATGTTTGAAAATTCCTGATGGAATTTTGCATGGAGGACCACACCAATATCTTTCAGGGTGAATCCTTTTTCAATGGCAGCCTTGCTGATACGGACCCAGGAGATATCCCTCTGTCCAATGTGCATGACTCCCTGAATATAATTGGTAAGATGATGGATCTGTCTTTCTATGATGGGTTCAAAATCTTCCTGGAATTCACGGCCAGCAATCTGTACAAAAATTCCAAGGGGGAAGGTTTCCCCTTCTTTGATATCATCAACGTCAGGTCCGTCAAGGATGACCTTGCCATCTTCAATATCACCGATGGCAGCCATTTTAACCAATTCAGTGCATTGGGTTTTTCCGCCGCCGCACTGGGAATATAGATCCGCACCCCTTACACGTTCTCCCTCATAGGCAGGACCAAAGGCACAGGGGATCTCAACATCGGAAACAAGGGTTTTAAGACCACGGACTTCTACTGATTTTGCGCATATATCTTTATGGGCAACAGGGGCTACAACATGTTCGTAGGTACAGATACCCGTGGGAAGAATCTGGGTGATGTCTGTATCGGCTATGGTTGGAAAACCCCAGTTTACACAGCCTGCAGCAGCAACGCCCCACTCGGTTCCCACATCTCCAAGGGCATTAACAAATGCAAATACCCTTTCCTTGTTGTACATGAGGATTTTTTTGTAATCACCTGGCTGAACACCACCAAAGGCCATTGCTACCCTGTTGGCAAATCCCAATGCAAAAACTGCAGAAGAGATATCCGGGCCGAAACATGCGATTCGTGTGCTCCATCCAATCTGTACCTTGGCTTCAATAAGCTGTTCAATAATAGTTGTTCCGTTGTGGTTTGCCGCACAGAACATGTAAAGACCTCTTTGCTGATAGTCTTCAATGATCATTTTTGCGGTTTCAGCATCCGGTGCGGAACCAACAATCGCTGCAAAACCAGGAGCTGAACCATCAACAAACTCAACACCTCTTTTCCTGAAAATTGTATCATCTGCAGCACCAGTCCAGATTTTTCCGTTTTCAATGTCTGGATCTTCCGCATGGAGATAAAAATCAGGTTCATTCAGATATCTGAGTGCTTCAATGATTTCATAGGATATAATTCCTGCCATTCCTGCATCCAGAAGAGGTCCAAGGAAGGGAAGCCAGGTTTTGTTTTTAATATGGGGGGGAAGAAGTCCCCGGGCGATATCCAGAGGCTCCTGCAAATCTTCAAGGGTTTCAACTTTGATTCCAAAAAGTGAATATATTACCGGCAGAAAATAGCCGGTATTGGGAAATCCGACTTTTGTATCTGCGTTATAGGTTGCAAGGGCCTTGTTTAAGGCTCCTTCAGCCTGTGAAACAACTTTGTACCCGCCCTGAATGGCAGCAAATGCTATTAATCTTGACATTTTGTTCCTCCTTCGTTGAGGATTTTATATTTAATGATAATTTTACAATACATGATTTTGTCTAAATCTAGAGAGCTTGGCGTGCAGCAAAATCCATCATAACCCTGTCCCTTGCCTTGTCAATACCCAGGGCTTTCCGTTTTTTGTCGATATGGGCAATCATGAGATGTGCATGTTTGATGGGATCCTGTTCTGTACCCCACATACCACCATAAAGGCCTTCAAACTCTTTACAGATATAATCACTGAATACTGGAGCACCCGTTATAGGTAGATTACTGAAAACCGTATATACACCAGATGCTACAAAATAATGGCCAATACTTATTGCCTTTTCACTCATCCATTCCGGTGCACTTCCCGCTACAGGAAGCTCACTAATATCATTTCCAAGTCCTCCGGCCTTAACAACTTCTGTTGCTGCCAGAAGAATCCGGCTGTTGTCAACACAAGAACCCAGATGAAGAATGGGAGGAATTCCGACGGTTTCGCAAACCTCGGCAAGTCCTGCTCCTGCATAAACTGCTGCAGCCTCAGGTACAAGCAGACCTTCTGTAGCACATGCAATTGCAGTACATCCAGTTGTAAGGACAATTACATCATTTTTGATCAATTCCTTACATATTTCTATATGATCACGATTGTGCTTGGTTCTGGCGTTATTACATCCGACCACGCCTGCAATGCCCCGGATACGTCCGTTTATAATGTTGTCGTTGAGGGTATAGTAATCGCCGCGGAATGATCCGCCAAGGTGATACTCTGTGGATTCAACGCCAAAACCTGCTATTACAGCTTCTTTGTGCTGGGGAATCATAACTTCTGAGCCACGGTTTTTAAAATTTTCACAGGCCAGCTTAATAATTCGTTCTGCATCTTCAGCTGCATGATGCTCGTCAAATTCGATATGGATGGTCGTATTCTGCTCCATCCTGGCAATAGGATGGGTAGTGATTATCTTGGTATGAAAACAATTTGCAACATTGGCAATATTCT
>JAOZST010000308.1:0-2616 GCA_029939535.1 Desulfobacteraceae bacterium
GGTATCTTTTCTTATCCAGGAAATGACGATACAGGATACAAGGCCAATAATAGCTGAATAACCCGGGGAAAATCCATAGAGCATGAAAATGGTAATAACAATCAAAGGAAGGGTATAAAACCATTCCTTTTTGAAAATCTCCGTGGCTGAATACTCTGATTTTTCCCCCACAATATTATATTTTTTTGCCTCATAATGAACCATGCAGAACACAGAGAAAAAATACATCACAGCAGGGAAAATAGCCACAAGCATGATCTTTGAATAGGGTACCCCGGTCAATTCCGCCATGATAAATCCACCTGCACCCATGATGGGAGGCATGAACATACCGCCAATGGAGGCGGCAGGTTCAATTCCACCGGCAACATGGGGTTTAAATCCCGCTTTTTTCATCATGGGAATTGTAAACATCCCGGTTGAGACCGTGTTGGCAATGGCAGACCCTGAAATGGAACCAAATAGACCCGAGGCAATAACAGAAACCTTGGCAGGCCCCCCGATCTTATGACCCACTGCAGCCAGTGGCCAGTCAATGAAAAATTTCTGGGCCCCGCATTTTTCAAGAAATGCTCCAAACAAAACAAACAAGATCACATAGGTGGCCAGAACATTTGCCATGATCCCAAAGACACCATCACTCTTGTAAAAAATACTGATGCAAAGCTCTGTAAAAGGTGCCCCGGCATGGGAAACCAGATCCGGCGCAAGATATCCGTAAACCCCATAGGTCAGCATGACAGTGCCCAAGATGACGAAAACATTCCCCACCACCCTTCTGGCCAGCTCAATACCGATAAGCACACCCACAACGGCAAAGACCATGTCCACCTGGGTTTCTGCTCCGGTCCTGTAGTTGATGGTTTCAAACATGAACATCCAATAGCCGATGCATGCCAGGGAAAGTGTAATCAAAGTATAGTCAATGACTCGACCTATTGTTGTTTTGGATTTGTACAAAAGGAAGACAAGAACATAGGTTATTATAACATAAACGCCTCTGTGATACTGGGTAGCCATGGGCTGTATCACAGCAGCCCAGGAATAAAAAACAACCAGGATCACCGAGCAGATGTCAAATACAATTTGCTCGAATCTATTTAATTTTTCATACACGGTTTGCCTTCCTATCGTATAAATTATTATGGGTATACTATATTCAAATAATGATTCAGGCACGGGTAGTATACTTCCCGCACCTGAATATTAAACAGAAAATCTGCTGTAATTATAAAACGCCTTTTTCTTTCCAAAATTTTTCAGCACCTGGATGAAAAGGAGTTACAACACCATCGGCTCCGGTTTTAACGGACATGTGCTTAAATGTTTTTTTCTGGGCTTTCATGTGGGCAAGCCCTTCATCAGTATAGATAAGAGAAAGCATTTTGTAAACTGCTTCGGTGGAGACTTTTGAATTTGCTACCCACAGGGCAGAATCCTGGAAGGAAGGAGATTCATAATCTACACCTTTATAGGTATTTGCAGGAACAGAAAGTTTTGCAAAATAGGGATATTTTTCATAAAACCCACTGGCTTTTGCATCTGCATCCAGGTTAACCAGGGCAATGTCATTGGTCTGGGCAGCCATGATAACCGCACCGGACGGGAAAGCTGTAAACAGCCAAAAAGCATCCAGTTGTTTGTTACCAAATGCCTGGGCGGCATCGTTATAACCCATTGCATTTCTTTCAATTTTATCCCAGACACCCATGTGACTGAAAAAAAGTTCGCAATTGGCAAAAGCACCTGAACCTGCATTACCAACACCAACTTTTTTACCAACAAGATCTTTTACGCTTTTGATACCGGAACCAGCCCGGGTAACAAGCTGACCAGGAGCACCATAGAGCCATGCCACAGCCAATACGTCTTCGTATTTTTTGGTGTCATTTTTCATCATACCATTGCGGCCAAGATAGACATGTCCTGAGTAAACAACACTCATCTGCTGTCTGCCGGCATTGGTTTTTCTTAAATTCTCAACAGAACCCGCTGATGACTGGGCCTGAACCTTAAATTCAGATACTTCTTTGATGGGTTTGTAAACCTGGATAGCATTGGCAACCACCTGAAATGTTCCGCCGGCAGGCCCGCCGCCAAATACAATCCGTTCCTTGGCAAATGCAGACTGGCAAAACGCCATTGAAAGAACAGCAATAAATCCGATGATCAATAAACCTTTAACTTTCATGTGACTCTCCTTTTCTTATTGTTGAATAAAAAACTTCATATTAAATCATTTCCACCGCATATTAAAATATCAAGAAGAGCCTAAAGGATCAATTGGAGGATTTCTGATTGTTTTGTAGTAATTTTTCTTACAAAACAATAAATATAGTTGCCTATTTTTTACAACTCACTTCTCCTGCACTCAAAAAAGCTTGTATCAAATCTGAATAAATTTCTATAATTTAAAACCTGCCATCATATTTTTTAGTTTCTCAGCAAGTTGAGAGAGTTCAGATGCCCTGTTTTGCACCTCACTGCTGGAGTCTGCCATCTCGGTGGATTCCTGACTGACAACTATTATATCCTTTGCTATCTGGCTGGATACTGTAGAGCTTTCAGCCACATTTTCATTGACCTCGCTAAGACCCTGGGCAGCCTGAGCCACGT
>JAOZST010000025.1:0-25445 GCA_029939535.1 Desulfobacteraceae bacterium
CTCCTTTAAAATTTTTGTCATTACCTGGGCAATGGTTGCCATTTTTTGTTTCTTTATTTTTAAAAACCAAATTTATTATTGACAACCTGAATTTGGATTTAATATAGCATGCCATCAATAAAAGAAATTTGAAGAAGGGCCTGGGTTTTTGCCACCCTTTTGATTGTAAAGGGCTAAGAGATTAAACTCAAAACCCGGGACAATCATGACCTTCGGGAATATTCAATATCTGATTTTTCCAGATCTATTTTTCCAAGGGCTGCTTTCATATTCTCCATTGCCTTTTCAAGATTTTCATAGGAATTGGCATAGGAAATCCTGATATATTTATCCCCCCAGGGAACCACAGCAATGGATGCTTCATCCAAAAGATAGGTGCCCAGTTCCCGGGATGTCATTCCAAGTTTTTCTATATTGATAAAAATATAAAATGCACCCCTGGGCTTGAACACTGAAATACCCGGCATTTCTGCCATATGATCCAGCATCATCAATCTTCTGCGGTCAAATTCCCTGACCAATGTTCCAACACATTCCTGGGAGCCCTTCAGGGCTGCCACAGCACCATACTGGGCAAAACTGGTTGCACAGACCGCGGCATACTGGTGGATACGGATAAGACCCCCAATCAATTCTTTGCTGGAAGCAAGATACCCCAGGCGCCAGCCTGTCATGCAATGGCTTTTGGAAAATCCGTTTAAAGTGATGGTTCTCTCCTGCATACCAGGCAGGCTTGCAATGGAAAAATGTTTATAATCATCATAAATATTTTTTTCATAGATTTCGTCGGAAAGGACAATAAGATCATTTTCCAGGGCCAGTTGGGCAATCTGTTTCAGTGTATCTTCAGAATAAATTGCTCCTGTTGGATTGTGGGGGGTATTGATGACAATCATTTTCGTTGCAGGTGTGATCCTGGCTTTAAAATCCTCAATTACCGGTTCAAAGTTGTTCTCCTGTTTTAAGGGAACAAGAACAGGAACTGCTTCTATCATGTTGGCACATTGGGCATAACATGGGAAAGAAGGGCTGGGAATAATCACTTCATCCCCTGGATCCAAAAGTGCCATCATGGTCAGAAAAATTCCCTCGGTTGCACCAATTGTAACAATTATCTCATCCAAGGGGTCATAGATCAGGCCGCTGTCCTTTTTAAACTTTTCAGCAATAGCGCTCCGAAGCTCTGGAATTCCATAATTGGAAGTATAATGCACCTTACCGCCTGACAAGGCTTCAACAGCAGCTTCCTTGATATGGGAAGGGGTATCAAAATCGGGCCTTCCAATTTCCAGGTGGATGATTTTTTCTCCCCTTATTTCTCTGCGGCCTACTTCTTCAACAATTTCCCGGATCCGTGAAAACGGAATAATATCCATTCTTTTTGCCAGTTTCATTATAATTTCCTCTATATTTTTAAAAATTTATTTTTTATCTCTATCCGTTAAAGTTAGCAAGGTAAAAGATAAAACAATAAAATTTATTATTGACAACTTAGATTTTGATTTAATATAGCATCACAAAATTGTTTGTTGAAAATAATAATTTCTTGTATTTATAATTATTTATTAAAGGGAACCATGGCAAAATTAATTATTACCATTGCACCAACAGGCTCTATTCCTGCAAAAAAAAACAATCCCAACGTGCCAATAAGGCCGGATGAAATCATTGAGACTGGAATCCGGTGTGAGAAAGCCGGTGCATCCATTATCCATGTTCATGCCCGCAATCCAGTTGATGAAACTGCATCAACAGACTTTCAGCTTTTTAAGGAAATTTATCAGGGCCTTAAACAGGAAACAAACCTGATCATTCAAATTTCCACAGGCGGAAGAGCAGGAATGGAGTATGAAAAACGAAGTGAAAGGCTGATGCTGAAGCCTGAAATGGCCAGTCTGACAACCGGTTCTGTAAATTTCCCCTCATCTGTATATGCCAATGGTCCTGACCTTATTAAAGCCCTGGCAATGGATATGAAAACCCAGGGTATTAAACCTGAAATAGAAGTCTTTGATGTGAGCATGATTCAAAATGCCCTTGATCTGGCAGACCAGGACTTGATGGCTCGTCCTTTGCATTTTGATTTTGTTATGGGGTTAAAGGGTGCTATCCCGGCGACCATAGAGAATCTTGTGCATCTAAAGAACAGCATACCCGGGAATGCAACCTGGACCGTTGCAGGCATTGGAGCCAATCAGCTTCCCATGGCTGTCCATGCCATTTCCATGGGTGGCCATGCCCGGGTAGGGCTGGAGGATTGCATTTATTTCTGCAAAGGAGAGCTGGCATCCAATGAGCAGCTTGTAAAGCGCATTGTCCAGGTGAGTGAAATAATGGGCAGGGAGATAGCTTCACCTGATGAAGCCAGAAAAATTCTTGGTTTACTCTAATTCTTGGTTTACTCTAAAGGTTGCCTGTATACTGCCATAATAAAAGATTTATGTGGGGAATTGAAATTGTAAAAGTAGTTAACGCTGCATTTTTAGAATTTTTCAATTAACCAGTTTGTAAGGAGTTTTAATAAAAATGTTTACAAAAGCCATGGTCAAAATACCATGCCAAAACATGGTAAACGGAATCAGCCACGCAAACCTTGGAAAACCAGATTATGACCTGGCCATGTATCAGCATTCCCGGTATGTGAAGGCCCTTGAATCCAGCGGCCTGGATGTAATTGTACTGGAAGCGGACGAGGCATTTCCAGATTCCTGTTTTATTGAAGATGCCTGTCTTGTGACACCCCATTGCGCAATCATAACCAATCCCGGTGCTGACACGCGAAAAGGGGAAATCCATACCATAAGGACAGCCATGGAATCCCTTGACTTGCCCATTGAAAAAATCCAGGGCCCTGGTACCCTTGATGCCGGGGACATAATGATGAAGGGAAACCACTATTATGCAGGCCTGTCCCAGCGAACCAACAAAGAGGGTTTTGGGCAGCTCAAGGCTATATTGAAAAAATACGGTCTCACCTCTTCAGCAATCCCCCTCACAACCATGCTTCATTTAAAAACTGGCATATCATACCTGGAGAACAATTGTCTCCTGGCATTTGGCGAGTTTTTAACCAAACCGGAACTTAAACAATTCACTTTGCTGGAAGTCGATGAACAAGAGGCCTATGCCGCCAATTCAGTCTGGATCAATGGCCAGGTCATCCTGCCAATGGGGTATCCAAAAACAAAAAAAATGATTGAAGAAAATGGTTATACTACAATTGAAGTGGATGTGTCAGAGTTCAGAAAATTGGATGGGGGACTGAGCTGCCTTTCCTTACGATTTTGACCATTCAGAATTTGACCACTCAGAAAAGGTTTTGAACATAAAAAATTTTGAACATACTAATTTTATAATAGAGAATTAACCGTAGAAACTTGACCATAGAGCAATAAAAATAAAGAACAATAAAAATAAATGCCGGTACATGTTTACACTGACCCGGCATTTATTTTTATTTTAGAAAAATATGTCAATCAATCTTCTTCAATTACGATGGCGTCTTCTTCACAAACTTCTACACAGCTTTCGCAGCCCATGCACTCTTCTGCATTGACAGGATTTGATTTTCCGTCTTCCATCTCAAATACTTCCACAGGGCAAACGTCTACACATTCTTCACAACCAACGCATTTTGCTTCGTCAACAACAGGGTTAAATGCCATTTTAATAGCCTCCTTAATAAATTAATAGTGTCATAAACACATTTTTTAAATATAAAACCTTCTCAAAAAACGCTTTTATAACATGTCATTTGATAAAATCAAGTTTTTTTATGATTTAATTTTACCAGGCATACAGCAACTTGATTACCCGGCACATTAAAAAACTCATTCATACTCGCTCCCTGGAAAAGACAAAATTTAATTTGTCCAGACAGAGAGCATCCATCCTCTACTACAGGCAGCTTTTTTTCAATAGAACCTTGTCTTACAATTATTTCTTTTAAAAATTCATACAGATCCTGCTGCCATTTTTGTTTATTTTCACACCCTTCCTCATGCACTTTTAAAAAATCAATGTCAAGGATATTTATCACATATTCAAACCTTGACAGTAAATAATCCAATACAGCAGGACTTGTGGTAACCAGAATAGGGAAATTTTCATTTTTTTTAAAAAACCCTTTTTCACAGGCGAACCTCATCCAGGAAGCAATCCTTTCCCGGGTCATGAACAAGCCTGGATCATTTTGGCTTTTACTCTTTTGGCTTTTAACCTTTTGGTACAGGCTGTTTTGAATAGAATCAGTTTTTTCAGTATCAGCCATATCTACCTCCCCCCTTAATTCAGAAAAAAGAGAGGCCCTGGTCTGTTCCAGAGCATTGAGCTGCTCATCAACATCTTCATTCTGGATATCCAGCAATTGAGCAAATTTCAATAGCAATAAGGGGTCGTGAACATTATTTTCCTGGACAGGTTTTTCCCCATTGCTTGCTTCCCTGTCTTTTCCTGTTCCGTTTAAAATCTGGGATTGTATACTGGCAGGCCCGGAATCATCAAAAAAATAGGGCTGCTCTTTGAGCAATGACTTAAAATTTTTTTCATTGCCTTTATTGAGCCGGGCCCACTCCAGATAGGACTGCTCCTTCTTTTCAACCTGCACAAGCCTTTGGGCAGAAGGGAAATATGGTTCCAGAACCCCCTGTTCTGTCAATCCGGCCAGGATTGGATGGGATGTAAAATCCTTAACAAGGGGCAGGAACCCGATTTTCGGAAAAAATGCAGCCATGGTTTTCAATTGTTCCATGCTGAAATGGGTAAACGGAAAAAACAAAATCATAATGGTCACACCTTTTTATCATGAACAAAAATACCCATGGCCACAAGTTTATCCCTGATCCCATCGGCAATGGCCCATTCTTTTTTCTGTCTTGCATCTTTGCGTTGCCTGATAAGATTCCGAACAGTATTGGAATATTCCCTTTTTTCACTAAAATCAAATATTTTTAAAATATAGTCCACGTCCCTGAAACAGGCAATAAGACTTTTGGCACAGAAACCATTAATTTTATTTGCATTTATCAGGCAGTTTATCTTTTTAACACCGGAAAGAAGGCAGGAAAGAACGTCAGAAACCTTGAGATCATCAGCCATTGCTGAAACAACACCCTGGCGGAGATCATAAATCAATTGATCTATATCTTCATATTGATCCGCATCCTCAAACTCTCCTCCATGGGCAATGGCAGTCAGGCTTTCAATGCACCTGTTAATTTTGGCCAGGGTATGTTTTGCATCCCCCAGGGCCCGTTCTGAAAGGAGCAGGTGCTTTTTATAATGACCGAAAATAAGCCAGAACCTGATAGTTTTCACATCCCAGCCCAAGTTAATAAGGGTATCCAGGTTTATATTTTTCAGATTTGTTTCTTTTAGAGATCCATCATAACGGACCGGGTCACAATGCATCCATACATTGGCAAGGCAGGAACCTGTAGCTGCCCTGGCAATGGCAATTTCATTGTCATGGTGGGGAAACAAAAGTTCCCGACTGCCCGTGTGGATATCAAACTGGCTGCCAAGAAATTTCATGGCAATGGCTGAACACTGCAAATGCAGAGACGGCCTGACATTTCCCCATTCAGTCTTTATACCCACACCTTGTTTCAATTCTGAAAGGCGGACACGTTTTAAAAGCGTGAAATCACGGGGGTTTCGTTTTTCATAATCATCCAGGTCAACAGTTGCCCCGAGCTTTATTTTATTGAGGTCCACCCTGGATAATTTACCATATTCAGGCTGGCTGGCAATATCAAAATAAACTGAATGAAGTTTTTCATAGGCATGGTGATGGTTTAAAAGATTCCTTGCAAGATCTGTCATTTCAGGGAAATGGTCTGATACCCTGGGATAGGCCTGGGCAGGCCTTATGTTCAAAAGATCCAGGTCAGATTTAAAGGCCGAGATATGGGGAAGGGTGAACTCATCAAGGGACTGCCCTGTTTCAAGGGAACCTTTTATGGTTTTATCATCATAGTCTGTGATATTAATGATATGATTGATATTAAATTGGTGAAACTCAAGGTAACGGATCAGCAGGTCGGTAAAGACAAATCTACGAAATTTCCCAATATGCTGACGTTTATCAACAGTGGGACCACAGGTATATATCCCTATTTTATCCTTCTCAATGGGTTCAAACCGCTCTTTTTGCCGGAAAAGGGAATTGTACAGGATTAAATCAATTTTCTTTTTCACTGAAAACAAGGAAGTGGAAAGGTATCTTTCCCCGCTATCCGGGAAAATGACCACAACAACTCCTTTTTTTATCTTCTGGGCTTCCTTAATGGCAGCAGCCATGGCAGCTCCACTGCTCATCCCCACAAACAAACCTTCCTGTTTTGCCAATTGTCTTGCTGTTTCAAATGCCGTGTCATCATCCACACGGATGGTTGAATCCAAAAGACTTTTATCAAATATTTCGGGAGTATAGGACTCCTTCATATTTTTAAGCCCCTGGATTTTATGGCCCAGAAAGGGTTCAGCACAAACAACAGCAATTCCCGGATCCAGTTCTTTAAAATAACGGGACAGGCCCATAAGGGTTCCTGAAGTTCCAATGCTTGCCACTACGCTGGATATATGTCCTTTGGTCTGGGCCGTTATTTCAGGGCCGGTGGTATGGTAATGGGCTTTCCAGTTTGCATCATTATTGTATTGATCCGTAAGAAAATATTTATCCGGGTTTTCCCTTGCCAGGCGATAGGCCTCTTCAATGGCACCGTCAGATCCCAGATGTTTTGGGGTTAAAATAATCTGGGCTCCCCGGGCATATAATATACGTTTTCTTTCCTCGCTGGCATTGTCCGCCATTGTCAGGGCAATTTTATACCCCCTGACAGCACAGATCATGGCAAGCCCTATGCCGGTATTGCCGCTGGTGGCCTCAATAACGGTTTTTTCCCTGGTAAGCTGACCAGACTTTTCTGCTGCTGAAATCATATATAGGGCAGCCCTGTCTTTAATTGATCCGCCAGGATTCATATACTCAAGTTTGGCAAAAATCTTCACCCCGTTAACAGGGTTTATATTTTTTATCTCAACAATGGGGGTATTGCCTATTGAATCAATTATGGAAGCGTTCATAAATATCCTTTGGCAGCCTGGGTCTGTCAATTTATTTCTATGATTTTCAAGAACTTTTTCAGACTTGACTTTTATAGTTTAAAATGGCTTTATACTATACATTTAATTGAACTGCAATTTATTACTGGAACCTGAAATGCTCTGTCTGTTTTCAAGAAGAATACTGCCTTTAGCAGCAGCCCTTACCCTTTTAGCCTGTATCATATCAGCCAGGGTACTGGCAGGTGACCACCTGCCTGAAAATCCAGGAGAAGTCTCCTGGCATATTTCTGCGCTCATGGTTACCTATGACAATAAAAGGGACCTGTATATTGCCGAGGATGAAGTTGTTATCACAGGGGGCAAAACAAGGCTTGAGGCTGATTATCTGGAATTTTCAAACAAGACAAAAGACGCCTTTGCCCAGGGAAATGTCCTGCTGATTTCAGGTCAGGATTCCATCACCTGCAATTCAATGCAGATCAATCTTTTAACGGAAAAAGGTGTTATAAATAAAGGCACTATATTTATCCAGGAAAACAATTTTTATATCCACGGAGAAAATATTAAAAAAACAGGTGAATTTACCTTTAGCATGGACAAGGGATCTATCACCTCCTGTGAGGGGGATGTTCCGGACTGGAAAATTACAGGCAAAAATGTCAGGGTTACGGTTGGAGGTTACGGATATGCCAGCCATACCACCCTGTGGGCAAAGGAAGTGCCGGCCCTTTATTCCCCTTTTCTATCCTTTCCCGTTAAAATCAAGCGCCAGACAGGCCTTTTGACACCTAGAGTCTCTTCATCGGACAGAAAGGGATATGAGTATGAGCAGCCTCTGTTTATTGCCATTTCAAGGAACATGGATACCAGCCTTTATGTGGATTACATGACAGACCGTGGTGTAAAGACAGGTGGTGAGTTCAGGTATATAATGGATAATAATTCCAAGGGTTCCATGTTTTTGGATCTTCTGCATGATGACAAAATAGATGATGGCACAGAAAAAACAGAAGATTACAGCTATGAAACCACTCCCCAGCGTACCAATAAAGATCGCTATTGGTTCCGCATGAAGCATGACCAGAACCTGCCCAATGATTTTACTGCCAGACTGGATCTGGATATTGTCAGTGATGCTGATTACCTGCTTGAATTCAAGGATGGATTCACAGGATATGATGAGACCAACAGATATTTTGAAGAAAACTTTGGCAGGAGCCTGGATGAATATGATGATACCACCCGGAAAAACAGCCTGAACATCTACAAATCCTGGTTTAATTACAATTTTAATGTCCAGGCGCTCTGGTATGACGATGTCATTGCCCGACGTGATAATACAGAAGACACGACCCTGCAGACCCTGCCCAGCATTGAATTTGATGCTGCAAGACAGGAAATAGGCAAATCAAACCTGTTTTACACCCTGAACTCGGAATTCAGATCATTTTACCGGCAGGATACAACAGATACCCTTGTTAATGGCCAGAGAGCCGATGTATATCCCAAACTGTATCTACCCCTTCGCCTTGGTAGATCATTTTTCTTTGAACCTTTTATCGGCACAAGGGGAACTGCCTGGTATACGGATAATTTCACAGATAGTAGTGGTAATGATAAAGGGTTTAGAACACGGGCCACCTATGATATGGGGGCCCAATTGTCAACAAAGTTGAACCGTATCTTCACCCTGAATAATTCCTTTGCGGACAAGGTCAAACATGAGCTTGTCCCAAAGCTTGAATATACCTTTCAACCTAATGTTATCCAGGATGACCTGCCTTACTTTGACGAAATTGACCGTATAGAAGAAAAAAACCAGGCCACCTGGTCCCTGACCAATAGTTTTATAGCAAGAAATCCTGTTGTTAATCCCGATGATTCTAAATCAACCCAATACAGGGAATTTCTCTGGTTTAAATTGTACCAGGACTATAATATTGCCATTGACAGAGATAACTCAGAAGAAAAACCATGGTCAGACATCAAGCTTGAAAGTGAGTTCTACCCCTTTCAATATTTTTCCATGGATGCAGACCTTGACTGGTCCCCCTATACAACCCATTTTAGAAAAATTCAAGTCGGGGCAAGCATAAGAGACATTCGGGGAGACTCTATTTACACATCATACAGGTATACAACAGAGTCCTCGGAAACCTGGTACACCCGATTAAATGTGAAACTTACAGATTATTTAATGGCCTATTGTTCATTTGAAAATGATCTGAAAGATAAAAAAACAATTGAAAACCGTGTGGGCATAACCATAAACAAGGCTTGCTGGGGCATGGGCATTGAATTCAGTGAATCTTCAGGAGAAAACAAAATCACCTTTTTGATCAGCCTTAACGGAATTGGAGAGCTTGGTAACTGATGAATAAAAATTTAAACTGGTTTGCTCTTTTGACCCGGAGTAATTTTGAACAAACCGTATACGCAAGTGTCAGTGGGAAAAAAATAGATGCTTTCCTTCCCAGAACAAGAAAAAAAAGTAAAAGAAAAGATCGAAAATTAATGATTGAGACTCCATTGTTTCCAGGCTATCTCTTTGTCAGGTCAAGTTTTGAACCTGCTTACCAGCTCAGGATACTTAAAACACTGGGTGCTGTAAGATTATTGGGGAATCAGCAGGGCCCGGTTCCCATCCCTGATTACCAGATAGAGTCATTAAAAATTATGACCAGTGCCAACATGAATTTGATTTCAGGCAGCACAATTCAGCTTACAAAAGGTGATCCGGTAATGATTTTACAGGGTCCCATGGCAGGTTTAAAAGGGGAATTTTCCCGGCACAAGGGCAAAGGCAGGGTCATCATTAAAATTGACCTTCTGGGTCAATTTGCCGGGGTAGAAATTGACGGGGAAGATGTTGAAAAAATACCGGATTTATTGTCATAACTACTTGACTTTTTATTAAATTTTAATTAAAACCCTTATTAAAATAAAGAGCCGTTATCATAAAAAAACACATGAGGATCTATGAATAAACTTGAATTAATTTCCACATTAAAGGACAGGGCAAACCTTACCAAGGCCGAGGCTGCAGAAATAATTAAAATTTTTTTTGATTCCCTGGCAGAATCATTTATAAATGGAGAAAGAGTTGAAATAAGGGGACTCTGCAGTTTTCATATCAAGGAATACAAAAGCTATACAGGACGAAACCCAAAAACCGGCCAAAAGGTAAAAATTCCTCCCAAACGCCTGCCTTTTTTCAAATGCGGAAAAGAATTAAAGGAGCGGGTAGATTACTAAAAGATGTCCATTGATCAAAGGATGCCGGATTGTATCAAAATACCGCCATTTCTCAGATATCATCTGAATTAAACCACATCATTCAGACAGACAAAATCCCAAATGCACTGATTTTTACCGGAAAAAAAAATACCGGAAAAGAACACGCTGCACTGGAATTTGCAAAGGCCTGCAACTGCAGCGCTGATGCCAAATCTGGCAATACCGGCAAACCCGGTAATATCATTGGGCCCGACAATACCATGGGGTCTGAAACCATCAACAGACCCTGTAATCTCTGCCTTTCCTGTAAAAAAATCAATTCAGGAATGCACCCGGATATTATCCGGATTTCCCTTGCTGAAAAAAAAAAGAATATCACCATTGCCCAGATAAGGGAAATGGGGCTTATGATATCTGCAAGGCCCAATGAGGCTGCCATGCGGATGGTCCTGGTCTCAGATGCAGATTTAATGAATGTCCAGGCCCAGAATGCCCTGCTCAAGATGTTGGAGGAACCTCCCAAAAATACATTTTTCATTCTCACAGCCACAGGTATTTCCACACTTTTGCCCACCATTATCTCAAGATGCCGAAAAATCAGATTCAAACCTCTTTCCGAAAATAAAATCCAGGAATATATTGTTCAGCAATGTAACCAGGATACGAAAAAAGTTGCCATCGCAACAAAAACTGCAGGTTCTGACTTAAAAAAAGCCATGATGTTTTTAAACCTGTCTTTAGATCTGCAAATAACAGATGATAAAAATGCTGGCGATAAAAGAAATGATGATAAAAAACCCATGCTTAAAAACAAGGGTATTGAAAAAAAGAAAACAGACTGGCAAAAAAGGCGGACCTGGATTATAAAAGAACTCTTTGCCCTTATCTCAGGCCATAACAATGGTATTGAACAAAAAAAAATCATCCAGAAAGGACTTATGCTTTCCCAAAGAATCAGCCTGGAGCCAGATCTAATTTGGGACACATTGAATATAATCAGAACCATTCTCAGGGATCTCTGCATTTTCAAATACAGTCCTGAAAAAATAGTTAACCTTGATTTTTTTGAAGTATTTACTGATATTAGTGGGATGTATACTTACAACACATTTCCAGAATGGGTAAAAGATCTTTATGATACCGAAAAAAGGCTGAAATCAAACAGCTCAATGCGGTTGACTCTGGATCGTTTTTTCCTAAAATTGTCATCATTATAGGAAACATATGCTATGGTTAAAGTAGCGGGTGTGAAATTCAAAACAGCAGGTAAAATATATCATTTTAAAAGCGATGCCTTTGTTTTACAACAGGGAGACCGTGTAATTGTTGAGACGGATCAGGGACTGGGTTTTGGAACAATTGCCAACCCACCAGTTGAACTTGAAAAAAATGAAAAAAAACTCAAACAGATTGTACGGCTGGCTACCAAAGAAGACTTTATTAAAAGGGAAGAGCTGAAACTGCTTGAGAAAAGAGCACATGATTTTTGTATTAAATGCATCCATGATCTAAAACTTTTAATGAACCTGTTCAGTGTGGAAAGCACCTTTGACAGAAACAAACTGACCTTTTTTTATACTGCTGACGGAAGGATTGATTTCAGAGAGTTGATCAAACTCCTGGTCAAGGAATACAGTATCCGCATTGAAATGCGCCAGGTGGGAATTCGAAATTTATCAAAGCATTGCGGGGGCATTGGAAAATGCGGCAGGGAGCTTTGCTGTTCATCATTTATGCACACCTTTGAACCGGTTTCCATAAAAATGGCCAAAGAACAGGGCCTGTCCCTGAACCCCACCAAAATATCCGGGGTCTGTGGAAGGCTCATGTGCTGCCTGACCTTTGAAAACAATACCTATAAACATTTTAAAAAAAAAATGCCTAAACTTGGAAAAATCATTAATATTGAAGAGGGAAAGGGAAAGGTTGTCAGGCAGAATGTGCTCAAGGAAAGTATTATTGTTCGCATGGAAGACAGGACCGAAGTTGAAAAAAAAATTAATGACTTAAAAAAAATTAATGCCAAGCAAAAAAACTAATGCCAAGCAAAAAAACAACAGCAAATAAAAAACAGCACGCATACAAAACAAGAATATCACAGGACCCAGAATACCATGGAAAAAAAGAGTCAGTTTTTTACTACCCCGATCTATTATGTAAATGCCAAGCCCCACCTGGGACATGCCTATACCTCCATTGCCGCGGATGTGGCAACCCGTTTCACCCGCATGGACGGGCAGGATACTTATTTCCTGACAGGCACAGATGAGCATGGGGATAAAATTGTACAGGCTGCGGAAAAAGAAAACACCTCTCCCAAGGCCTATGCCGATAAAATCAGTCAGCTGTTCCAGGATCTATTGCCCAGGTTAAATATTAAAAATAATAATTTTATCAGGACAACTGATCCAGATCACATAAAAGTAGTGGAGACCCTGTTGACCAGAATCCATGACAGCGGTGATATTTATTTTTCCAGTTATGAAGGCTTATACTGCTTTGGATGTGAACGATTTTACCAGGAAAGGGAATTGGTTGAAGGCAAATGCCCGGACCATGGAGTAGCGCCCCAGACCATAAGGGAGTCCAATTATTTTTTTAAAATGAGTAAATACCAGGACTGGCTCATTGACCATATCAAAACCCATCCTGATTTCATACGACCGGATCAATATAAGAATGAGATTCTTTCATTTTTAAAAGAACCTTTGGAAGATTTATGTATTTCCCGGCCCAAGACCAGGCTTACCTGGGGAATTACCCTGCCCTTTGACTCGGATTATGTAACCTATGTATGGTTTGATGCACTGGTTAATTATGTTTCAGCCCTTGGATATCCAGATGGAGACCTGTTTAAACAGTTCTGGCCCTCCACCCGGCATTTTGTTGCAAAGGATATTATAAAACCCCATGGTATTTACTGGCCCATCATGCTCAAGGCTGCGGGGCTTGATATCTATAATGGTCTTAATGTCCATGGATTCTGGAATGTAAAGGGCAGTAAAATGTCCAAAAGCGTCGGTAATGTAACTGATCCCATTGAAGTGACCAGAGAATACGGTGTGGATCAATTCCGATATTTTCTCATGCGGGAGATGGTGTTTGGCCTTGATGCAAATTTTACCGAAGACGTTATTGTATCCCGTATTAATTCAGACCTTGCCAATGACCTTGGAAACCTTTTTTCAAGAGTTCTTTCCATGAACAACCGATATTTTAACGGAGATGTTCTGGGGGCAGATCCCAGCCTGGAAGAACAATATTCCCTTGAATCCCATGCAAAAAAAGCCATGGAGGATTTTAAGGATGCCATGGCTGTTTGTGAATTCCACAAAGGCATGGCAGCCATCTGGACCTTTATCAGTATAATGAACAAATATATAGACCATAATGAGCCCTGGTCCCTTGCCAAGGACAAATCAAAAGAGCCTGCACTGGGAACGGTATTATATCATTTAATGGAAGGCCTCAGGGTGGTCTCCTGTCTGATCTATCCGGTTATGCCTGGAACCAGCAGAAAAATGCTTCAGGCCCTTGGACTTAATATACCGGACAAGGGGTTTTATGCTTTGAATGAAATTTTACCCTGGGCCCAGATTAAAAAAGGGATAAGCCTTGAAAAGCCTGGGATCCTTTTTCCAAGGATTGAAATTGAAAAAAAGGACCAAACTGCCCAAGTTAAAAAAGCAAAAAAGGTAAAGCCCTTTAAACCAGACTTAAAAGATGAAATTACCATTAATGATTTTGATAAAATTGACTTGCGGGTTGGAATAGTTATTGAAGCTGAAAAAGTTCCAAACTCCAATAAATTATTAAAACTTCAGGTGGATATAGGGGCCCAGACCCGGCAGGTGATTGCAGGGATAGGAAAAAGCTATACCCCGGAAGAACTGAAGGGCAAACAGGTTATTGTGGTTGCAAACCTTAAAGAGGCTAGGATCATGGGCGAAACTTCCCAGGGAATGATTCTGGCAGCCAGCCACAAAAAGAAACTCATTTTGTCAGGATTTGACAAAGAGCCTTTGCCCGGGAATCCAATTAAATAGCATGCTTTTTATAGAATAGACTTATTTTCAATCTTAGATAATGGCCCAAAGGGGTTATTAACCCCTTTGGGCTACAACCCCGACTACAAACCATGGAAAAATCATTTGTATACTTTTAAAAAAGAAAATTCCTGGCAATTGCTTCAATCGAATTTTATTTATAAACGAAGAAAAAAACACTTTCTTCAAAAACTCTTTAATTTTGCCCTTTTGATTCTAATCCCCGGGTTTTTAATTCTTGGTGCATGGAATTTTCTAAGCTTTGGAGACTTTTTTAAAAAAATTTTTTCGAAAAATATACCAATAGTGGAGCAGAACCAAAAACAAGCCCAGGAAAAAATCATTTTATCAAAAACAAAGGTAAAGGAACTTATCCAGGGTCTTTCCTTTCTAAATGCCGATAAAAATATTTTTTTTGTGGATAACCTTGAAGCCAGCTATACAATCACCTCCAGTCTTGATACAGAATTGCAGAAAGATCTTCTGTCTGCAATGGACAGGCTCAAAACCCTTGATCGGGGAAAACCCCAGAGAATTGCAATAATTGCAATGGATGCCACAAACGGCGAGATTGTTGCCATGGCAGGATTTGACCTGGATGATCCAGGGGCAAATCCCTGCCTGGAATCCAATTATCCTGCTGCAAGCATATTCAAAATTGTAACTGCTACTGCTGCTGTGGATTCACTGGGGTACACTGCCCATACTCCCATGTATTTTAACGGGAATAAGTACACCCTCTATAAACGTCAGCTCAAGGAAGTAAAAAATAAATATACGACCAAAATTTCCCTTGCCAATGCATTTGCCCAGTCAGTGAATCCGGTTTTTGGAAAAATAGGGCGAAATTATCTGGGCAAAGATCGACTCAACAACTATGCCCAGGCTTTTGGTTTTAACCAGAACCCTGAATCAGAGCTTGAATTTGAATCCAGTCAATTCAATATCAAGGAAAATGATTTCCACCTGGCAGAACTGGGTTGCGGCTTTAACCGGGACACCATGATTTCTCCCATTTTTGGCGCCATGTTGATCACAACAGTATTAAATTCTGGCAATTCACTGATTCCCAGCATTGTAAAACAGGTGGAAAGAGATAAGGGAGAAATCATTTACAAAAGCAAAAAAGAACTCTATAAATCAGTAATGACACCTAAAACTGCTGAGACAATGACCCGGCTCATGCAAAAAACAATTACCAATGGAACGGCCAGAAAATCTTTCCGGGGGTTTTCAAAGGATAAAACCCTGTCAAAACTAATTATTGGCGGAAAAACCGGTTCTCTGTTTAACAGGGAAAGAACCGTTAAATACGATTGGTTCACAGGATTTGGCAAGGAAAAAATTGGAGACAGGGCCCTGGCAGTTTCCATTGTTGTGGGCCATAGGAAATATATAGGCACCCGGGCCAGTGCCTATGGCAAAACAATCCTGAAAAAATATTTCAAAGTCAAACCAATAACTGTAGCCCGGATAGAATAGGAAAGCAACCTTAAACTCTTGCGCAAAGGAAAAAATAATGCTGGCTGAAAACCGTTTTTTACACCTGATTCGTAAGACATTCACCAGACCCGTTGAAATTGGAAAATCCCTTGACCAGGCAAAAGAAAACAGCCTGATTTTATTCCCATACCATCCCAATGTTTTTTCCTGCGGTATTTCCGCCTATATAGCTTTTAAAAATGGGCAGCCAGATTCCGGCTTTGATCTGGTTCAATTTTCAAAACAGATATCCGGGCTGAATAAAACATCTCTTTCAAAAGCTGAAATTGACTCCCTTTTAATTAAAAAAGAATATCTTGGGGGAGACAAACTGCTGGAACAATTATATAAGAATACCCAGTCCTTAAAACAGGAATCTGTTTTCAGCAGAATCTTTTTTGATAATGATCAAATTCTAAAACTTAGAAATACAATAGATATTGCAGCCCAGCTGATCACAGATAAGCAGTCGGAATTCAAAAACGCAATGTCAAATCTCAGTTCCCAAGATGTGGATATCGTTTCCCTGCGTCTGGAAAAACTAAAGGATATTTTCTGGTGTCTGAAGAAAGAGGTACTGGACAATATATTTGCCATAAAAAACATTGCGCCAAACCTTGATCATAATCAAGGCCAAGCTGCCAAACAATCTGCAAAACCATCTATTGATAAATCGGATGATAAATCGGACAATTTTCAAGGCCTGGAAATTTTCAAACGGATCAATGCAGTATTAAACAGCATTGACCGCCTTGAGGTCCGGGGAAGGGATTCTGCAGGAATTTCTGTTGTGTTTACCCTTGAAAAGCAAGAGTTTGAAAACTATCGCCAGAGTCTGATCCAGGCAGGATTGTCCACCACGCTGAAAAGAAGGACCAACCATCTGGTCCTGTCAAACAACAGCCTCACCATAAACGATACAATCAGAAAAAATGGCGACCATCTGGTGGCCATCTCCTTTGTCTATAAATTTGCAGCAGAAATCGGTGCCCTTGGCGATAATATCGCATTTATCAGAAGCCAGATTAAAAATGATCATATGCTTCAGCTTCTGGCAAATTTCCAGATAAAATCCAACTCTGTCTCAGCCCATACCCGATGGGCCTCTGTGGGAGATATCAACCTGGCCAACTGCCATCCCGTTGACAATACCCCCACAGACAAAGAGATCAAAAAAACAGGGATTATACATGTCTGCCTTAATGGAGATATTGACAATTACCTTGAATTAAAAACCGAATATGAAGCCCAGTATGACAAGATACATGAAACCATTAATACAGATACCAAGCTGATTCCCCTTCAGATTGAACACCATTTAAAGCAGGGGTCTCCCATTGAAGAAGCCTTCAGGCTTGCTGTAAATGATTTCCATGGGTCCCATGCCATTTCCATGCACACTGATCTTGCCCCTGGAAAACTTTTTCTTGCCCAGAAAGGCAGTGGTCAGGCTATTTTCGTGGGCATTGCCCAGGATCACTATATTGCGGCATCAGAGCTCTACGGCATCGTGGAAGAAACCCAGGCCTACATCAAACTCAATGGAGAAGAAAATGGACAGATTGTTATCCTTGACCAGCAATCTTCAGGAGGGGTTGAAGGCATTTGCTCTTTTTATTATGACAACCAGCCCATAGTCATCACAAATGAAGATGTAATGACAAGTCAGATCACTTCAAGGGATATTGACCGCCAGGACTATCCACACTATTTCCTCAAGGAGATATCAGAAGCGCCCCTTTCCGTTGAAAAGACCCTTGAAAACAAATTTAAACTTATCCCTGACACTGGAATTTTTGAAACAAGTATGGGAGAGAGTGTGATTCCCCTGGATCTTGAAAAAGATTTGAAAAAAGGGAAAATAAAAAAAATCTATTTCATCGGACAGGGCACTGCCGGGATTGCAGCCCAGGGTTGTGCCGACCTCCTGACCTATTATCTGGGCGAAAAAAACATGGATATCAGGGCCCAGAAATCATCAGAACTTTCCGGGTTCTGCATCTTTGGTGATGAAAATAATAAAGCTGCCATGGACAACACCCTGGTGATTGCAATCAGCCAGTCCGGCACCACCACAGACACCAACCGCACCGTGGACATGATTAAAGCAAGTGGTGCAAGAGCCCTTGCCATTGTCAACAGGAGGGATTCAGACCTGACATTTAAAACCGATGGTGTTCTCTATACCAGTTCAGGCAGGGACATTGAGATGTCAGTGGCTTCCACCAAGGCCTTTTATTCCCAGCTAACGGCAGGAGCCCTGCTGGGCCTGCACCTGGCAGGCCTGCTAAAGGCAAGGTCCAAAGAATTTATCACAGAAGAGATACATGGACTCATTTCTCTGCCAAAAAAAATGAGAACCATCCTTGATATGAAGGAAAAAATCAAAGATTCTGCTTCCCGTCTGGCAATTTCCAAAGACTATTGGGCAACCGTGGGATCCGGGGCCAATAAAACTTCGGCCGATGAGATCAGGATAAAGCTGTCTGAATTATGCTATAAAACCATTTCCTCGGATTTTGTAGAAGATAAAAAACACATAGATCTCTCATCGGAACCCTTGATCATTGTCTGCGCCGCAGGTACCAGGGAAAGTGTATTAGGAGACATTATAAAGGACACTGCAATATTCCATGCCCACAAGGCCTGTCCCGTTGTGATCACCACGGAAGGGGAAAACAGATTTGATCTCTATGCAAAGGATGTCTTTAAAATCCCGGAAGTCAAAGAACACCTTGCACCGGTCCTGAACACCCTGGTGGGACATATCTGGGGATACTTTGCTGCCCTGGCCATCAATGAGGGCTCAAGGTTTATGTACAATAACAGAACCGAGATCCAGGATCTGCTGGATGAGTATAAAACAATGGGCCATGATGAATATGAGGTGCTGCTGGAAAAAAATTTCAGGGAAAGAATAGCTGTTTTTTACAATAAATTCTCAAAAAAACGCCGGACAAATGGATTTCCTGCTGCAATGGGCCTTGATACCAGTACCAACATCACCCTGCTTTTGAAATATTTGTCAGGTCGATTGCCTGTATCTGATTTTGAGCTTGATTTTGAGATAAAGGGAACTCCCTCCAATATGCTCAATGCATTCTTTAAAAACATGGGCCTTGCCATTAACATAATGGCAAGGCCTGTGGATGCCATCAAACACCAGGCAAAAACAGTTACCGTAGGCACCAGCCGGATAAATGAAAAATTTGAAGGTTCGGTTTTTGATGAACTTAACGCCAATGATATCCTGATATCCCAGATTACCAATAAAAATGTCTTGGTCATAAAAAACCTCCAGGAAGTAATAGCAAATGTAAAGGGAGGGCTGTTATACAGGGTTTCCGGTTTAAGCCTTCTGGGAGAGGTAACAGATGAAACCAAAATTGAGGTGATCCGCAAGACCGGTTCCCTGGAAAATGAAACATCCCGGGTGGAAAATGATCCCCGCCTGAAAGGAACCAAAAATATTATTGTCAGGGAAGGAAATGTATATATTGGCCAGGGAAGGAAAGACAATAAAAGCATTCTTGTGATACCAGTTATTTCTGCATCGCCGTCAACCCCCAATATTATTGAATATATTCTTTCCCTGAATGTTGCCTTTAAAAAATCTGAAGAAATATCTCTTTTGAAAAAAATAAAGGCTCTGGGTGGGAAATATACCCGTTTGAAAGACTGGGTACTTGAAAGTGAAAACATCCAATGGGATGATAAGTTCCTGAATCTGGTGGAAGTGGATAAGCTGTTTGGTGCCACTGCTGAAAAACTGGTGGAAATCATTATTCAAAAGATCAAATAACCCATGCCAGACCCCGGGAAAGTTGCTGTTCATAAGCCATTTTTCTTCTCTTTGGGAGTCTTATCATTGGCTGCGGCTTCTGGGCCTTTACAGGGAATCCGGTAAATCAGGAATTAATTCCCCAGAAGAAACAGATGGTTCTTAAAAAAAATATTGGCTTTTTTATTTTCTAACCTTTATGGCAGGGGCAAGACGCCAGATTTTTATGGCTTTTGCCGTATTTTTACTGGTTAAAAAATTTGAGTTTCCCATCCAGGATATTGCCCTGCTGTTCCTGATAAACAATGGGATTGAATTTTTCACCAATCCCTTGATCGGAAAATTTATTATAAGGTATGGTGAACGCAGGCTATTGTCCCTGGAATATTTTTCCCTTGTCCTGATCTTTATTGCCTATGCCTTTGTGAAATCCAGGATGTTGGTGGGTTTTCTCTACGTTCTGGACCATTTATTTTTCAGTTTTTCCATGGGCATTAAAACCTATTTTCAAAAAATTGCCGACCAGGGGATATCGGCCCCAGTATGGCAGTGGGATTTACCATCAACCATATCGCTGCCGTTGTCCTACCTGTTATTGGAGGATTTTTATGGGTGGTGGATTATAAAATTCCCTTCCTGGCCGGAGCAGGGTTCAGTTTTATTTCCCTCGCCCTGGTTCAATTGATTAATACTCCCCCGGCAAGGAATTCATAAACTCTGAATGCCTGTTTTTCTATAATTAAATTTCTTTGCTATTATGACTTTACAAAAGCAGTTCTATTTCAATGGATAGTTCCCTGGCAATTGATGTTAATGTATCAATTGTAGGGTTTCGTTTGCCGGTTTCAATTTGAGAGAGATAGGCTGAACTGATTCCTGCTTTTTTAGCCAGTTCGTTCATTTTCATTTTTTTATAATCTCTCCATGCGCGTATAGGATTCAAACCATCAAGGATGGCAAAGGTAACCTCTCCCGGAATTATACTCTCTTTTCCTTCATGAATCGCTTTTAGGTTTTCCTTAATATCTTTTATGTCTTCAGCATCATCAAGGGCTTCCTGAATTTTTTTGTATTCATTGAAGGGGATAACAGCCCATTCAGGTTTTCCATTTTTTTCTATAATTTGAACATTCATTTGTAAACTTCCCCCCGTGTTTTTATCTTGACGATATGAATGATTAGTTCATTGTCATTTATCGTATAAAGGATTCTCCAATTCTCCATACGAAGCCTGTAACCTGGATGTCCGGTTAACTTTTTTACATTTCGCATCCCCTGGGGATTATTGGCCAGTTCCTTTATTTTCTTTCCAATATTTACTGCAATATTCCGAGGCATTCTCCGAAGGGACCTGTCGGCGGTTTTGCTGAAACTAATACCATACATAAAATATATTAACTATTTATACGGGGAAAAACAAGAAAACATTTAGCTGTAAGCTATCTTTTGTTCGCCAAGCTGTGCTCAGCAAAGCAAAAATCTTAAAAATGACACCGATAAAATCTACTTTCAGTTTTTCCTGAAAAGTTAAAAAGTAAAAGCCGTTGACATCAGGCCCGGGCAAGCACAAGCACATCCACCTGAGCCGCACCTTTTTTCAGCAACAGCCTGGCCGCCTCATTGCATGTAGCCCCAGTTGTGTAAACATCATCCACCAGCAAAATATTTGTCCCCATAATAGCTGAATCGGTCTTATTTGTTCTGGTTTTATTTTTCCGGGTCTTATTGAATACAGGCCTGATGCTAAAGGCATTCTTCAGGTTGGCCTTTCGCTGGTGAATATCAAACCCTGTCTGGGGACTGGTTGCCTTGGTTCTTTCAAGTATATTTATATTGATTTGCCAGGAAGGTGGTTTCCCATGAACCTGTTTATATTTTTTCCTGAAATTGCGGACCAGGAGATAGGATTGGTTAAATCCCCTTTGTCTCATTTTTTTTGGATGCAGAGGAATGGGCAGTATCCAGTCAATGCCTGAAGATGAAAAATGGGAATCAAAGGCTTCAAACATGAATTTTTCAAGAACCCTGGCAAGGGAAATCTTTGACTGGTACTTGAATAAGGGGATCGCCTCTTTTATGATTCCCTCATATTGAAAAGCTGCCCTGACCCTGTTTACCGGGGGTAAACTAATTAAACAATTTTCGCAGAGATGATTCTCCACATTTTTCAGCCCCCTGCTATTGTCTGATGTGGAATCATAAACCCGGTCAAAGACAAAACCGCAGCGCGGGCAATAGGGCGACTCAAACCCGGAAGGTTCAAAAGGGTTGCAGGTATTGCAAAAACAGGTGGAAAGAGTCAGAGGCTCCACCCCTTCATGATCAATATAACAATGACATTTCAGGCATCGATATGGAAAGACAAGTGCCTGGAATGCAGAGAAAAAAAATCTTATTGCCGACAAAGGATATGTTCTGCAATACTTCCTGAGAACCTGGTACATTCTATCTCTTTTCCTCTCTGATCCTGGAGGCCGGATCCGATGTAAGCCAGGGGTAACTCTGTTAAATGCCAGTTGTCAGAAGAAATGAGTTTTGGGGGTATTTATCTTCTACTGATAGTTACCTGGCTGATACGCTGGCGCTTGGCCTCGTACATGGCAATCCCCCCTGCCACGGATGCATTTAATGAGTTAATTTTTCCTGAAATGGGTATGGATAGAATAAAATCACACTCCTTTTTTACCCCCGGGCGTATGCCTTTATGCTCTCCCCCGATAATAAGGGCGATATTTCCTGTCAGATCTGATTCATACAGCCCGGTTGATCCGTCTGCATCCAGACCTGAAATCCAGGCTCCATCCTCCTTTAAATCCCTTAAAATAGAAGCTGTATTTGTAATCATATAGATATCAGCATGTTCCATGGCACCGGCCGAACTTCTGGATACAGTGGATGAGGGGATACAGGACCTGTCCTTGGGAATCATGATATAATCAACATCCGCGCAAAGGGCAGTTCTTATCAAAGCCCCAAGATTATGGGGGTCTTCAATGCTTTCAATTATAAGGATAAAATATGGGTTTTGCCTGGCCCTGATAGCGGGCAATATCTCTGTTCCCTTTTTAACCGGGAACAGGGAGGCCCTGGCCACAATTCCCTGATGGGGGGCAAACTGGGTGAGCCTGTCCAATTCCTTTGGGTCTGTAAATTGAATGGTTACCCCGTATTTTTCAGCAAGATGAACCACCTTATCCGCTCTGCCTGCCGACCGCTTGCTGGAGATCAGAATATTTTCAAAGCTCCGTTTTCCAGCCTGCAAAGCCTCATATACAGAATGAAATCCAAAAAGTATCTCTGTCCTGTTTTTTGCCATTATAAGGCTCCTGTTTCCTTTGTAAAAATAGCATGAAGATCGGCAATGGCCTGATCCAGGTCATCATTGATGACCACATAATCGTATAAAGATTTTTCCTGAATCTCTTTTTCAGCATTTTCCATGCGCTGTAAAATCACTTTTTCAGCATCTGTTCCCCTATTTTCAAGGCGCTGCTGAAGGACCTCAATGGAAGGGGGCATGATAAAAATTGATACCAGAGCAAACCCAGCTGCCATTACCTGCTTTGCCCCCTGGACATCCAGGTCCAGAAGAAGGCTGTCACCAGCCTTGATCTTTTCTTCCACAAAGGTCTTTGATGTACCATAAAAATTTCCATATACCTGTGCCCATTCTATCCATTGATCCTGGTCAATCAGGGTCTGAAAATCTTTTTTATCTATAAAAAAATAATCTTTGCCATGAATTTCCCCTTTTCGAGGCTTGCGGGTGGTGTGGGAAATGGAATAGGATAAAAAAGGAAATTGCTCCAGCACCTGCCTGATCAATGTTGTTTTCCCTGCACCGGAAGGAGCTGAGATCACAAAAAGCCTTGCCCTGTTTTTCATTTTTTTTCCTGGACTTTCATAAGGCCTTCCAAACGGGCAGACATGGTTTCTGCCTGGATGGCAGACAGGATCACATGGTTGCTGTCCGTGATTATAATGGCCCGGGTCTTTCTCCCGTGGGTTGCATCAATAAGGCTGCGTGCCTCCCTGGCATCATCCTTGACCCTTTTCATTGGAGATGAATTGGGAGACAAAATAGCCACAACCCTTTCTGCAACAATTGTATTACCAAAGCCTATAGTTAAAAGGACTTGTTCCATATGCCTCCTTTATCTTGATAAAATATATTCAACTATCATGGGTAAAATGGTCCTGTTCCGGTGTAAATAATTATTCAATATTCTGGACCTGTTCCCTGATTTTCTCCAGTTCAGACTTTAGATCCACCACCATATGGGACAAAGTTGCATTACCGGCCTTGGAGCCGATGGTATTAAATTCCCTGTTAAATTCCTGGATCAGGAAATTGAGTTTTCTTCCCTGGGACTCCTCTGCATCCATGGTTTCCCTGAATAGATTAATATGGCTGTGAAGGCGGACGATCTCCTCGGACACATCTCCTTTGTCAGCCAGGACAGCAACTTCCTGGGCCATCCTTATGGGATCAATTTCCTGGGCATCGGCTGTTAACCTGGCAAGCCGTTCCATTAACTTTTTTTTATAAATCAATGGGATCTCTCTGGCCTCTTTTTGAAGAATCTCCATACTATCTTCTATTTTATCAATGCGGAGACTCAAATCCTGGAATAAATTTTTCCCTTCCCTTTTCCGCATGAGATCCAGGTCCCGGGCCCCTGCCTCAACAGCTGTTGATACCACCTGCCATAAAAGATCAGCATCTATCTCTTGTTTTGCCGGTAAAATAATATTTCTGGCAGCCAGGACATTGTCCAAAGAGATATCAGAGGTCAGATTCAGGCTGTCTTTCACATTTTTTAATGCTGCATAATAAGACCTGGCCTTTAGTTCATCAATCTCAAACAGATCCGGCTCAGGGGATTCATCCACAAGGTTCAACCGGATCTCAATTCTGCCCCGGCCATGGAATTGGCTGATGAGTTTTTTGATCTGTTCCTCAAAAGACTGGCAGGAATCAGGTAAGTATATGGCAAAATCAAGGTGCCTGGAATTATAGGAACGAATGGTCACATCCGCTGTAATAGATTCCCTGGTATGGGATGCTTTTGCAAAAGCAGTCATGCTTTTTATCATTTGTTTTTCCTCTCCTTTAAATCCAGAAGATATTTGCTTCTTACCTTGCTAAGGAAATCCGTTACCGGGCTTGATGCATAATCCGGATAGGTCCATTCCAGGGTTTTAAATCCCTGTTTGGTATACATCAGGGTCAGGTCTGCATAAATCTGCTGACCAATATAAATCCTGTGGGAATAGTCCTTTCCCGTTGCAAGGACAAACCGGGAAGACAGCAGATACCCGGGATCAATATTGACCTGCCTGTTTCCCTGGGCTGAAAACATATTTTCCAGGGCATTGGTCCTGATTTTTATGGATGCCAGCATTTCCTGTTCAATAAGGGGTTTGAAAGCAATTATACGACGGTACAGGGGAGATCCCATCTCCTTATAATAGTAGTCGGTAAAATCAAAATCAAGCCATTTGGAAATAATATCGCAGGGTCCTGCAATATCTTCAAGTCCGTCAAAAATCTCATTAAAAACCTGTTTTTCCTTCATAAAAACAGAAATCACAAGCTTTGCCGGATCCGGTGGTTTTGGATTACTCATATAGGCTTTGCTTCTTCAATGAGCATGATAGGTATATCATCCTTTATTTCATAGCACAGGGAGCAGACCTCACACACAAGCCCGTCCTGGTTATCCGTCAAAACAACCTCTCCCTTGCATTTGGGACAGACCAGTATATCCAGTAATTCTTTGGAAACCGCCATGATACTCCTCCTTTTCAATTTTTTTTGCCTGATTTTT
>JAOZST010000025.1:25545-28516 GCA_029939535.1 Desulfobacteraceae bacterium
TTCTTTGGAAACCGCCATGATACTCCTCCTTTTCAATTTTTTTTGCCTGATTTTTGATTAATTGCCTGTTCTGGCAGCCTGCATGGATTGAAGTTTAAAATACGCTCCCTTCAAAGCCATCAACTCCCTGTGACTGCCCTGTTCAGCAATGGCCCCGTTTTTAAGCAAAATAACCCTGGATGCATAGTCAATGGTGGAAAGCCTGTGGGCAATTACAAAAGAGGTCCTGCCCTTCATGAGATTTTCCAGGGCCTTCTGCACCACCTGTTCTGCCTGGGAATCCAAAGCAGAGGTAGCCTCATCCAGAATCAGCACAGGAGCATCTTTGATCAGGGCCCTGGCAATACAGATCCTCTGCTTTTCACCGCCGGACAGTCTGGAACCCAGTTCACCAATCACGGTGTCATAACCATTGGGAAATCCCTGGATAAATCCATGGGCATAGGCATCCCTGGCTGCCTGTTCAATCTGTTCATCCGTGGCATCCATTTTACCATACCGGATATTATCCCGGACCGATTCATTGAACAGAATCGGCTCCTGGGTAACAATGGAAATATGGTCACGCAGGGACTTTACAGACAGATCCCTTACATCCCTGCCCCCAATCTTTACCTGGCCGCAGTCCACATCATACAACCGGGGAATCAAATTAACAAGACTGGTCTTACCTCCACCGCTCATGCCCACCAGGGCCAGGACTTCACCCGGGGCCACCCTGAGGTTAATATCCCTGAGGGCAGGTTCCTCTCCCGGGCCATAGGAAAAGCTCACCCGGTCAAAGGTGAGATCAAAAGTTTTCCCTTCAAGGATCTCAGGATTCTTTTTTTCCTGGATAATCTGTTCCTGTTCCAGAACATCAAAAATCCGGGCAGCTGCTGCCACCCCTTCCTGGATCGTATTGTTGAGTCTTGACAATTTTTTGACTGGATCATACAGCATCATTACAGCGGTTAAAAATGAAAAAAAGATCCCTGGTGTGGAAGTACCGTTGATCACCCTCATGCCTCCAAACCAGATAATAAAGGCAATGCCCAGGCCCCCTAAAAATTCCATAATGGGAGAAGACAATGCCTTGGCAATTACTTTTTTCATTTCAAGCCGGAATAATTCCCTGGTTTTTTCCTTAAAACGATTTTTTTCAAAAATTTCCAGGTTGAAGATTTTAATAATCTTGATGCCGGAAAAAGTCTCGTGGAGAAAGGAATTTAAATCTGCCATGGTTTCCTGGGACCCCGTTGAAAAGCGTCTGACACGCCGGCCAAAAACAAGGATGGGATAAAATGCCAGGGGAAGAACGAGAAAAGCGCCGCAGGCCAGCTGCCAGTCCCGGTAAAAAATAACAAACAAAAAAGCGAGCACACTGAAAAAATCCCGGAATATATTGATCACAGCCGTTGATACCATGCCCTTGACAATGTTGACATCATTGGTGATCCTGGACATAAGCGCCCCGGTCTTCTCTTTGTGGATAAATGCTATGGGCAGGTCTGTAATCTTTTCATAAAGGGAATCCCGAAAATATCGAATAATTTTTTCACCGATATAATTCATCAAATATTCAGATCCAAAGGAACCAAGCCCCTTGATTAAAAACACCAGAACTGCCAGACCCGGTATAAGGAGAAGCATTTCCCTGTTTTTGGCCACAAAAATATCATCTATGACCGGCTTGATCAAAAAGGCCATGGACCCATTTGCCACTGCCACCATAATCATGCATCCAGCTGCAATGGCAAGTCGTTTCCAGTATTGGGTCACAATCCCTATAATTTCTTTCTGCCTGGATTTGGATAACCCGGTTTTTGTATTTTCCATAAGCTTTCTTTATATCACCATATTATATCTTGGTATCTGCCATATTATATGAAGAAGTATTGTCAATTATTCAAAAACATGAGAGCATATGTCCCCATGATAAAGACTGCCTTTATACCCAATTTTTTAAAAATTTACAATATCATGTGGCAGGCAGCCCTGCCCTTTTTAAAGAAAAACAAAAGGCTTACATCTTCCTTTTTAAAGCGGGTGAGTGTAAATCACCTTGGCAACGCAGATATCTGGATCCAGGCGGCATCGGCAGGTGAGGCTTTTCTTGCCGTTTCCCTGCTCACCTGCCTGGAACCGGAACAAAAAACAAAGATCCTGGTCACAGCCACCACCTCCCAGGGTCTTGAGATCCTTGAATCAGGCCTTGTAAAAGGTAAAATCTCCAGCAATATAAGCTATTGTCTTGAATGGTTTCCCTTTGATATACCCGCAACCATAAAATCCGCTGTCATCCGGGTCAACCCCAGGGTCATGGTCCTGCTTGAAACTGAAATCTGGCCGGCCCTGCTCCATTATCTAAAGGAAAATCACACCAGAATCTTCATTGTCAATGCCCGTCTGTCCAATAAAAGTGCCAGACATTACCAATTGACAAAATTCCTCTGGTCATACCTGGAGCCAGACCATATTCTTGCAATCTCGCCCTCAGATGCCCAAAAATATGGACGGGTCTTTACGGGATCAAAAATAACAACCATGCCCAATATTAAATTTGATCTCATGGAAACCGACCCGGTTGACTATACCACGGCAAATAAGTTAAAAAGCCTGATACCTGAAAAACTTCCCCTGTCAATACTGGCCTCGGTTAGAAGACAGGAAGAAAAACAGGCCATCAACATCCTTACCCACCTGGTGACCCAATATCCTTCCCAGGTGGTGGCAATTTTTCCCAGGCACATGCACAGGATTGATGCCTGGAAAAAAAAACTGACCCAGCAAAGACTTTCCTTCCAATTAAGATCCAGCCTTACTGACCCTTTGACCAACCCGATGACTGAATCTGGCATAATCCTAGAGGATATCTTTGGAGAGTTGAGATCTGCCTATGGCCTTGCCCGCACCGTATTTGTAGGTGGCAGCCTGAAACCCCTGGGTGGACAAAACTTCCTTGAACCGGCTGCCCAGGGTACCCATGTAG
>JAOZST010000025.1:28616-30239 GCA_029939535.1 Desulfobacteraceae bacterium
AAACCCCTGGGTGGACAAAACTTCCTTGAACCGGCTGCCCAGGGTACCCATGTAGTCACAGGACCCTATCTCAATGATTTTGCCTGGGTAGGAGAAGATATTTTCAGCCAGGGCATTGTTACAAAATGCAATAATTGGCAGGCTGTAGCTCAAACCATGGTCAGCCATCTAAAAATACTCGGGGAAAAATCCATTCTAAAACAAAAGGCCTGGAATTATATTCAAAAAAAACAGGGCGGAACAAAAACAGCCTGTCAGATGATTATAGGTCAGTAAGGGGTTGCCCATTAAAATACGTCCCATAAAAATACATATTGACAAATTGAATAAAATTGAATATGTTTTCTTTAATTAATATTCAAAGAAAGAGGGCATCATGAAAACATTAACAATGAGAGTTGATGATTCAATTTATCAGATGATAAAGGCTGCCGCAGATGGTCATAAAAGAAATATCTCAAATTTCATTGAATTTGCTACCTTGCAATATCTAACCTCAGTACAATATGTAGACAACAATGAAATGAATGAGATATTAAATGACAAGGAATTGGTTCAAAATCTCCAAGACGGTTTAAAAGACTTAAAAGCTGAAGATTATACAATTGTCTAATTTTAAAATTGCAGAATCTAAAACCTTTGAAAAAATCAAAAAAAAAATTGATTCACAACTTTATGCAAAAATCAAAGCCATTGTCTACCCCCAGTTAAAGTCAAATCCATATTTTGGGATAAATATTAAAAAGCTTAAAGGTAATTTTGAAGGGTACTATCGATACCGGGTTGGAAGTTATCGATTGTTCTATTTGATAGATAATGGAAAAGTTATAGTTGTTATTGTTGATTTAAAACATCGACAGAATGCTTACAAATAAAAATCCAATAACCAGTTGAGTAAGAAATAGCGACAATAAGCCAATAAAGCAACTCTGTCCCCAAAGACCAAGGATACCAAGGATGACCTTATAAATTGAGTTTATTTTCAAAAGAGAGCATTGTCAGGAAACAGATCATTCTCATGGGTGGTGACTTTATTGTCGGCATGGCCATTCTTTTGCTTTTTGCCAGGGCTCCCAGAGAAGTTCCTGTGGGCATATTTTCTGAAATCTGGGTTGTTCTATTTATTCCTGTCCTGATTTTCAGTTCATACTTTTGTGAAATTTACAATATTAAAACCTGGCTCATTAAAACCCTGGCCATCCGCTCAGCAATTGTCACGGGGATTTCCTTTATTGCGCTTATTCTGGTCAGTAATTTTTCAGGGATACCCTGGCAACTGGTCTCTGGATTATAAAACCGGAGCAGCCTGGGCCCGGGAAAATGACCCGAGAATTACCAGGTTTGGTTATTTGCTGAGAAAAACCAGGATTGATGAGCTTCCCCAGCTGGTTAATGTTTTAAAAGGTAAAATGAGTTTTATCGGCCCCAGGCCTGAACGTCCTGAATTTGTAAAACAGATAGCTGAGGTTACGCCCTACTATATGGAACGTCATGCTGTTAAACCCGGCATAACAGGCTGGGCCCAGGTCATGTATCCCTATGGTTCCTCCCTTGGTGATTCCGTTGAAAAACTTCGATATGACCTGTATTATATAAATAACCTATCATTTTTTCTTGAATTCT
>JAOZST010000138.1:0-9826 GCA_029939535.1 Desulfobacteraceae bacterium
ATGATGTTCCCTTGATTATGGTATGGCCTAAATTTCGCGATCCTTATACAATAAAATATAATCTTACTTTTTGTCAATAAAAAAAATTGAAGGTACCAGATCTTGTGGCTGGCATTTTCAGGAAATAATCATGATTTCACGTTATAGTTTTTGCCTGGACCTTGAAGCCAAACCCACAATATTTGTTTTGGAAGCCCTTACCCAATCTAATTTTTTACTCATTAGGTTTATACCATAAGTCAACTCTCATCAATAAAAACAATTCAAACCAAATTCAAACTTCAAAGAAAGCAGTTCATATTGCCTGCTTTAATCTTAAAATTCGTATAATAAGATATATTACAATTTCAAAATAACTAATTAGCCTGCATTGAATTCAAATCCTTCTTGAAATGGGTCATCATCATCAATGATAAATTGATTAATTCCCATGAGGTATGATTTGGTCGAAATTACAGGTAAATAAGATATTTGATCCTGTTTTTTACTTTTACCAGTCAGTTTTCCGGAAAAAGTGGTTCCCACAATACTTTTCTGGATAAAATCCTGATGCAATTTCAATTGCCCCTTATGGCATCGAATTGCCAGGTGGGCACTAAGCCCTGTCCCCGATGGGGTTCTTCCCATACGTCCCGGGGGATAAATATTACAAACTTTGTAATCACTCTTCCCATTTTCAAGTTTTTCATAAAAAGTTGCCAGATTAATTTTAACTTTTTCTGCCGATTGTTTCTGATGGAAATCAAGAGATGTATTGGCCAGATTGATTATCTCCACGCCAAGTTTAATGAGATGGCCAGCATTTTCAGGTTGCAAAGAAAATTCAATTTGATTGCAATCAACAAATGCATAATATAACCCGCCATATGCGACCTCCAGTGTAACCTGTGTGCCAGATGACAGTGTGATCTGATAATCATCAATGTAGAAGGCAGGAACATTCTCAATGCTGACTTGATTGACATTCCCGTTTTGAACGGTTGCTTTAACGTTAACCAACCCTGCTACTGTATCCATACTGAATTCGGTAACGGGTTCAACCGGTTCGACTATACCATTCTCAAGGACGGCAAATGCTGTGGCAAATGCGCTGTCTCCGCACATTTCAAATTGCCCGTCTCCATGAAGATAAAGTACTCCAATTACAGCATCAGAAGTAACCGGTTCAGTAAGGATTGAACCCAACATATTTGCGTGCCCTCTGGGTTCTCTAATCAGACTGCGATGAATCCAGGATAAGTGCTTGTCATAATAGGCAGCCTTTTCTTTCATTGTCTTCCCCAGAATAGGAGGGTAGCCAGATATAATTGTTCGACTGGCCTGACCATGATGATAATCTAACGTATTAATCAAGTGTTTGAATTGCATTCAATCCTCCTTATTGATGATCGTGTGTTGTTTTTAAATAGTAAAGAATGGGTATACTCATGATAGTGAGTAACCCAAGCCCTATGAATCCATTATTAAAGTTTCCGGCTTCAGCCAGAAAACCAACTCCTAAAGGTACTCCACCAGATCCTAAAAAATGTGCCACCGGGACGACCACTGAAACTGCAACCGATCGGGTTTGAAAAGTGGTGATCATGGACATAACGGCAAAACATAAAGGAAAAATACAGACACATGCACTGGCTTGAATAACCAAAGCCAGCCAGATCCATGAATTGGGCAACCATACCAATATAAATAGAAATATGATAATCAGTATAGAGGGATTGCGAATCAATTTTTTAAAAGGTTTAAGTTTTGGAAAATCAGTACGGGTTGTAAAACCCTGACCCCATCTGGCATAACTGAGTGCCAGGCCCAATGATACTATACCATAAATACTTAATACCATACGCCATGAATGCCATGTCAGAATCAACCCAGCCATCAGTGGAGCTATAATATAGGCCAGGTTAGGGGCGAGTTGATTAATTCCCAGAGTAATCTCGATATCAGGCAGCAGGGGTGTAACACCCAGCCTGGAGATCATGTTGAGAAAAAAAATACCAGCTAAAAAAAAGATAGGGTTTTTGCGATTCTGCAATGAGGTGTTTTCTATAGATTCTGCTTGATGTCGAATAGGCGCTATTGGCATAATGCCTTTCTCAACGCTGGTAGACAAAACTATCTACATCAACGTTGTTGATTTAATTTCCATTTTTTCTTGGGATATTTTCCCGGCTAATATTTGTGACAAAGTTGATAAAGCCCTGGCTTTTACAGTTTTGAAATGAGATCTCATTGCATCAGTTGCTCTGTCAATATCTCTTGTAATCACAGCATCAAATACCATCTGATGCTGTGAGCCGACAGTTAGTTCCAAGAAGTCAAAAAGACGACTGCCCCGGTACTTTAAATAAAGAAGATCAAAAAGATTCTGTAATGTTTGGATCTGAATTTTTTGTTTTGAAATAGATGCTAATGTGATGTGGAAATTACGATCCCTAGTTAAAAGATTATTTAAGTTTAATTTTTCAGTATCATTTACTCTTAAAAGAGCATTCAATTTATTGATACTTTCGGTATCCAGATTATCGATTATCTTTGGAAGTAAAGAAATCTCTATAGTCTCTCTTAATTCATAGATTTCTTTAATCTCTTGAAGACTTAATTGTTCTATATAGCATCCTTTATTTGGTTCATGTTTGACGAAACCCTGGAATTCAAGTATTTTAAAGGCTTGCACAACTGGAGTTAAACTCATCCCTAACTTTTCTGCAATCATACGGTAGGATATTTTCTGACCCGGTATGATATCGTTATTAAACAGGAGTTGCTGGATTCCTTTATGGGCTATTCTGGTATGACCATTATCTGATGTTTTATTTTTTTGTAATCTTCTCAACTGATCTCCTCTTAATTGTTATTTTTAATATTATACGAAATTGATGGAATGTAAATAGAAAAAGATATTTAATTAAATATTAAATTTAATATTTTTTATTATAAAAAGGAGAGTAATTGTTTTTAAAAGACTTATATTTAAAGGATTAATGTTTGAGTTCAAGTAATAATTTTAAATTTTACTTAAGATTTATCTTGACAACTTAAGAAAAATTTTAATAGATTTAATTAACTTTAAATTGGAATATGACATACAATTTTTTAAATACAATTAAAACAAATTGTTATGAAGTAAATATATTCTTAAAATTTAATTAAACCCATGTGAGTTGCAAAATAAATCAGAAATCAATGAGCTTCCACCCATAGGTTCCTGGTTGAAAGCAGCAGAAAAAAGCAAAAACCAGCCTTTCATACATAAATGGAGTGATTTGTTTAATAAAATAGATACAAGGATAAAAGGGAGAAAAAGTATGAAAATAATTATTGTTGGTGGCGGATGGGCTGGATGTTCTGCCGCACTTTCAGCTAAAAAACAAGGTGCCGATGTAACATTGCTGGAACGAACCGACATGCTTTTGGGAACTGGCCTTGTAGGCGGAATTATGAGGAATAATGGCAGGTTTACTGCAACAGAAGAAATGATTGCCATGTCCGGTGGAGAAATCTTTAAAGTCATTGAATCCAATCTTCTTCACAAAAATATTGAATTCCCGGGCCATAAACATGCGTCTCTCTATGATGTTTCCAAAATGGAACCGATAATCAAACGGTTTCTTTTGAATCATGGTATCCACATTGAAGTATGCACACGTATTACCGATGTTGAAATGAAAAAAAATCGAATCTGTGCTGTTATAGGAAAAAAAGAGGATAAACTGATTCGGTTTAAAGGGGATGCCTTTATTGAAACCACAGGTTCGGGCGGCCCTCAGGTGAATTGTAAAAAATATGGGAATGGTTGTGCCATGTGCATTTTAAGGTGCCATTCTTTTGGTGGCCGTGTCAGTGTTGCCGCCAAAGCCGGTGTTAAAGAAATTAATGGTAAAAAAGGTGATCAGATTGGAGCGTTCAGCGGCTCCTGCAAGTTACATAAAGAATCATTATCACCGGATCTGCTTGAAGAATTAAACAGCACTGGAGTTGCAGTAATCCCATTGGATAAAGAGCAACGCCTGAAGGGGAAATTATCGCTAAAAGCATGTCAGCAGTATGCTATTGCCGACTTTGAAAATAATGTCATCCTATTGGACACAGGACATGCCAAGCTCATGAGTCCGTATTACCCTCTTGATGACCTCAGAAAAATTCCAGGTCTGGAGAATGCACGATTCGAAGATCCCTATTCAGGGAGCATGGGTAATTCTATCAGATATATCGGTATGTCTCCTCGGAATGATGCACTTAATGTGGAAGGTATCGATAACCTTTATTGTGCAGGAGAAAAGGCAGGAGCCTTGGTGGGGCACACCGAAGCCATCTGTACCGGTACGCTGGCAGGATTTAATGCTGTTAAAAAGGTACACGGAGAAAAGCAGTTGGTTCTTCCCAAAGATTCAATTTTAGGTGATACAATCAGTTATGTCCGTAAAGAGATGCAAACACTAGGGGGACTGGGACTCAAATTTACTTTTTCAGGGTCAGTTCTATTTGAACGGATGAAAGAAAATAATATGTATAGTGTTGATCCTGATACGATAAGAAAGCGTGTTGAAAAGGCAGGGCTGAAAGAAATTTTTGCTTAAACTCAAAAAGTAGAATCAGCCATGGTTTAAGTTAACATTTATACCTTTGTAGGGATAGCGTCAGGTGCATATATAAGTAAGTAACTATTTAAAAGGAGAAACAAGATGAAAAAGTTTGGGCGTTTATTGTTAATGGCAATGTTTATGTTGGCACTTGTATCAACCAGTTCTTTTGCGGGCAATGAGAGTATTACTATTGCATTGGGTTCCGAACCGACAACTCTTGATCCTCAATTGCGTGAAGATGGTGGAGAACGGGCAGTTAATGACAATATCTATGATACTATTTTAACCCGTACGCCAAAAGGGGAGTTGATTCCCTTGCTGGCGGCTGCCATGCCAACACTTGTTAATCCAACTACATGGGAAGTAAAACTACGCTCGGGAATTAAATTCCACAATGGAGAAACCATGAATGCCGATGCGGTGGTCTACAGCATCAAACGTGTCATTGATCCGGATTATAACTCAGAACAAATATCTTTTTTCTCCACCATCAAAGATGCATCCAAGGTGGATGAACTGACACTGAATATACTTACAAAAGGTTCTGACCCTATTCTGCCTTCCCGGCTATACTGGATGAAAGTAGTGTCCCCGAATCATTCTAAAGATCCCAAATTTTTTGAAAAACCAATAGGTACGGGTCCCTATCAGATGGTAAACTGGAAGCGTGGCCAGAGTATTGAATTGAAACGTAATGAAAATTACTGGGGAACAGCACCTCAGATTAAAACAGTAAATTACCGCTTTATTGAAGAACCGGGTACAAGACTTGCCGGTCTCATGGCTGGCGAGAGTGATCTGATTACCAATCTTCTGCCGGAGTTTACCAAACAGGTTCCCAAATCAGTCCACATTCTGGGTTTAGAACACCCAATCATTATTCTCAATGCTGACAGCGGTGTGACAAAAGACGTACGGGTACGCCAGGCCCTTAATTATGCGGTGGATAAAGAAGCTTTGGCAAAAGGCTTATTTGAAGGTTTTGCCCAAGTCGCCCAGGGACAATTGTTAAGCCCATCCTTTTTTGGTTATAATGACCAGGTAAAAGCCTATCCCTATGATCTGGCAAAGGCTAAAAAGCTGATCAAGGAAGCAGGAGCTGAAGGAGCAACAGTAGAACTGGTCGGCACAAGCGGTCGTTGGCTCAAGGATCGTGATATAGTGGAAGCCGTTGCAGCCTACTGGAAAAAGGCAGGGATTAATGCAAAGGTGCGTATCTTTGAATTCAGCGAATACCTGAATCGTCTATTTGACCGCAAAACCAGGGCGGATGGAATTTTCGTAACATCTTCCAATGAACTTCTTGATGCAGACAAGAGTTTCTCAGCCTATTACAAAGCAGGCGGCATCGGCTCATCCAACACAGATGAAAAATTGGCAGGTCTGATTGACCAGGCAAGATCAGAGATTGATGTTGAAAAACGTACTGATCTTTACCACCAGGCGGTAAAACAAGCCCATGATCAGGCATATTTTGTATGGCTTTTGAATATTGAAGATGTTTACGGACTGAGCAAACGCCTGGATTGGGCCGGTAGAGTGGATGCCAGGCTTTTAGTTCAAGAAATGAAAGTGAGATAATAAAATAATGGGAAGATTTATCCTCAGACGGCTTATTCACGGGTTGATTGTGATCATGGGAGTGACGATAATCGTCTTTGTAGTGACCCGTATGGTGGGAGATCCGGTAAAGGTCATGCTGCCCCTTGAGTCAACCTTGGAACAACGCGCAGCCTTTGAAAAAAAACTTGGATTTGACCGCCCCATCTATATCCAATTTGTTGATTTCATGGGAGATATTGCGCGACTCGATTTTGGGGATTCTCTTTGGCAACACAGGCCGGCCATGGAAATTGTGTTTGAAAAATTGCCCATGACTATTTTACTCACCGTGGTGGGTATAGGTCTGGCCTGTATTATTGCCATACCCATGGGTATCATTGCTGCGTTAAGACCAGGGGGAATCGTAGACCGAATAACTGTATTTGGCAGCCTTTTAGGACTTTCTGTGCCACAGTTCTGGCTGGGCTTGTTGTTTATTGTTTTATTGGCTGTACAATTCCGTATTTTACCCACGTCCGGTTCAGCAACCCCCAGTCATCTTATAATGCCCGCTTTGACCATGGCTTTACCTACTTTGGCAAGACTTGTAATGCTGGTGCGCTCCTCCATGATTGATGAACTTAATCAGCAGTATGTAAAAACAAGTTTTGCCAAGGGTCTGCCATTCATCAGGGTAGTGGGTGTACATGCACTAAGGAATGCAGGCCTTCCTGTCATGACGTTAGTCGGTTGGGAAGTTATTCGGGCTCTTGCCGGTTATTCTGTAATAGTAGAAACCGTTTTTGCCTGGCCGGGTATCGGGCTCACTGCTATCCAGGCTATCGAACGGGAAGATTTGATTCTTGTTCAAGCCATAGTATTTACAGCGGCTATTTCCGTAGTGCTGATTAATATTGCCATGGATTTTATTTATAAACTGATAGACCCGAGACTAAAGTTGACATAACTATGACAAATAAAAATAATATAGAACAGGCCATTACTGAAAACAGGTATGAATGGCTTGGTAAATTAAAGGAACTGGGTCAGGAATTAAGACGGGACAAGGCTGGATTGATCGGAGTAGTTTTGATAACCACTTTGGTCTTAGTTGCACTGTTTGCATCCTACATTTCTCCTCACGATCCAACTGAGCAAGATCTTACTGCCCGGCTGGTTCCACCAGCCTGGTATGAGAAAGGCTCTATGGATCATATCTTTGGGACAGATCATCTGGGTCGGGATATATTGTCCCGTTCCATTCATGGTTCCCGGGTATCACTCTGGGTTGGAACTTCAGTTGTATTGCTGGCTGGCAGTTTTGGGGTGGTTATGGGACTTATGGCAGGTTATCTGGGCGGCCGGGTCGATGCATTTGTCATGCGTTGGATTGATACCCAGGTTGCCTTTCCCGGTCTATTACTGGCCCTGATCATTTTAGCGGTAATCGGGCCCAGCCTTACCACTGTTGTTGTGGTCCTCTCTTTAAATGGATGGATGGTATATGGACGTATGACACGGAGTGCAGTGCTTTCTGTGAAGCAGTCACCATATGTGGAAGCAGCTGAAATTGTAGGTGGCCGCTGGCCCCGAATCATTTTTCGCCACATTTTACCTAACCTGACATCTCCTTTACTGACTCTGGCCATCCTGGAGTTTGCTCGAATTGTTTTAGCGGAGGCAGCATTATCTTTTTTAGGTCTGGGAATTCAGCCTCCAGCTACTTCATGGGGATTGGATGTTGCTGTGGGTAAAAATTATATGTTTATGGCATGGTGGCTGGTTACAATACCCGGTTGTGCCATAGCGATAACAGTGCTGGCTGTAAATCTTGTGGCAAGTTGGTTGAGGCTTATCTCAGATCCCCAGGAGAGGGAAAAACAATTTGCACGCCACATGGCCGGCCGCATGCGCAAGCAGTTGAATTTGAAGAATGAAAAGGAATTGGCAAGGTCATGAAAGTATCCCAAAATATTCCTCTTCTTGAAGTAAAGGATCTGCTGGTCAATTTCTACACAAGAGGCGGTGTTGTACAAGCCTCCCGGGGCGTCAGCTTCCAGGTAGGCTATGGCGAAACTCTGGGTATCGTTGGTGAATCCGGATCAGGTAAAAGTGTATCAGTTCAGGCCGTAATGGGCTTGATAGGGACGCCAGGTCAAATAGAGAGTGGAGATATTCGATTTAAAGGACGCTCCCTGATGGACAAGGCTGGCCAAAAGTTTGTGCATAAGGTTCGGGGCAAAGAGATTTCCATGATTTTTCAAGATCCCATGACTTCTCTGAACCCGCTTTTTACTATAGGCACACAGATAACAGAAGTTTTACATCACCATTTGGATATGAATAAAAATCAAGCGCAAAAGCGGGCTGTAGAACTACTGGAACTGGTAGATATTAATGCCCCTGAAAAACGTTTAAAGCAATACCCACACGAGATGTCCGGTGGGATGCGCCAACGTGTTATGATCGCTATTGCACTGGCCTGTGAACCTCAGCTTATCATTGCCGATGAACCCACTACTGCACTTGATGTTACGATTCAAGCCCAAATTTTAGAGCTGTTGACTGACCTACAGGAACGACTGAATGTTTCAGTGATTCTGATTACACATGATTTGGGTGTGGTGGCGCAGCTCTGCCATCGGGTTGCAGTAATGTATGCCGGTCATATCATAGAGGTTGGTGAAGTTGATAAGGTTTTTGCAGATCCACTACACCCCTATACCAAAGGCCTAATAAAAGCGACTCCCAGTCTGGATAATGTAACCGAACGGATGGTGTCCATAGATGGTGTGCCTCCAAACCTTATCACACCTCCTCCTGGATGTGCTTTTTCTCCCCGATGTGAGCATGCAAATGAAGGCTGTAACAAATCTCAGTCGCTTAAACCTGTTGGGGATGATCGTTTTGTGTGTTGCAAGTATGCTATTGAAGAAGCATGAAGATCAAAATTTTATTTTTGAGACTAAAATGAAATATTTAATTAAAATCAGCAGATATCAGGAAAGTAAAATTAGATGAATGTATCTACCCAGACCGGATTAATTAAGAACCCCCTTGTTCAGGTAAAAGATCTGAGTGTTTTTTTTGATGCGGGCCGTGCAGGATTCTGGGGACAAAAACGGTTGAAAGTTCATGCTGTGGAAGGAGTGAGCTTTGACATTCATCCTGGTGAAACCCTTGGATTGGTCGGTGAATCCGGCTCAGGGAAAAGCACTACTGGCAGGGCAATATTACGTCGAGTACCAGCCAGTGAAGGCTCTATATTTTTCGATGGGAAGGACATCACCCATGCAGGACGGGAACAGGTCCGTGCACTGAGCAGAAATATGCAGTTAGTTTTCCAGGACCCGTATGCCAGTTTAAATCCCAGACTTAAAATTATTGATATTATTGCTGAACCTCTTTTAGTACATGGACATGTGAAAAATTCTAAAGAGGCTGCCGGGGAAGTTGCCAGGCTGCTTAAACTGGTAGGTTTACCCCCGGATGCTGGAACGCGTTACCCCCATGCTTTCAGCGGAGGCCAGCGCCAACGGGTAGGAATTGCCCGTGCCTTGGCCTTAAATCCCCAGTTCATAGTTGCTGACGAACCAGTGAGTGCGCTGGATGTCTCCATTCGAGCACAAGTAGTCAATTTATTACAGGATTTGCAGGCTGAATTCGGGCTGGCATACCTTTTCATTGCCCATGACCTGAGT
>JAOZST010000139.1:0-9820 GCA_029939535.1 Desulfobacteraceae bacterium
CATATTCAAGTTGATAAAAAGTTGAGGAAACTATTCTGGCTAAAATCGTCATAATTCTTAAAATGTTGTATTCTCTGTAGTTGTAACCGGTTGTCTGGACAGCTGATCCTGGACTTATCATGTAAAAATATAATCACAGGTCCTTGTCAATATGGAAAACCTGCCACCTGGTCTGGGATCTATTTTGAACATTCAGCCAATCGTCACTATCTGCTATTCGAAGCCGCCAGCGATAGCTTTGCCCTTTTTTTAAAACGCCCTTTGGAATTGTGTGGGATACCATGTTTTTACAACGCCTGGTTGAGTATACCCTGACATTGCTGAGTTTGTTTATTTCAAGCCGGTAATACAGGGGGATATCTGTTTTTGCGGCCTCCCAGGAAAAGGTTGGTGTGGTTGAATTTATATATGTTTGATTTAGAGGCAACAAACTTTTGCTTTCAGGAGTTGAAATTGTTCTTATTTCGTCCTGATAGTCAAAGGTTGAGCCTCTTTCCTGAGCACTTGCAATTTCAAACTGATAGGTTCCCTTCTGGGGAAGGCCAGGTACCTTTATCCAAAAATCCCTGGAACCCGGAACATAGCAAAAATCATTCCTGTTCACGGGCAGTTTTCCTCTGGGTGTGACAATGGTTATGGACTCAATGGCATCCGGCAGTTTGCCTTTGAAATTTTTGCCAATGATAATTTCAAAATATGTGAAGCTTTTTTCACTGGCTTCATATACATGATGGACAGCCCCCATAAAAGGGATGCCTGGTGTAATCATCCTTTGCAGTGCTGAGCTGTCATACCATTTCCCGGAGGACATAACCCCCTGGGGGCTTGAAAGAAAACTAATATCATCAAAAGGATTTCCGCCAACAAGGATAAGATCTGATCGTTTGCCCTTTTCTATTGTTCCAAAATCAGTCTTGCCAATCATGTTTTTAACCACATGGGCGGCATTTACCGTGGCCGTTTTAATGGCCTCATAGGGGGTAAAACCGTTCTGAACCAGGATACGCAACTCCTGGTGGATGGAAAACCCGGGCACAAGACCCATACCTCCGGTACCGGCATCGGTTGCCAGAAGCAGGGGAACACCCGCTTCCTTTAAATGATGCAAAAGAAGCAAGTCAGCTTTGCGTTTAAGCCGTGAAAAAGCCTCGCCCCCGCGAAATTGAATTTGATGCTTTTCCCGGCCCTGCCTTAATGCATCCAGATAAGTTTCCGGCAGGTATCTGTTTTCCGGCTGCATTAAAAACTTTTTTGGTTCAAAAAGCTTTTTAATGATTAACTCATCTAAAAACAGGGTGGTACAAACAGGGATATCCTTTGATTTCAACTTTTTTGCAACCAGGGCCATTTTATGGGAAAACTTCTGTTCAAGTATTTTTTCATGGGAATTCAACCAGGGCTCAAACTGCTGGAAGGTCCTGCCAATGACGTAGGACATCCATCCATTTTCTGTATTAAAATACCTGGTTCGGTCAAAATCTACAAACTCCCAGAACAACTCTTCAATATGGGCTATTTCATCCATACCGTTTGATAAAACTTCTTCCAGGCCCACTTGAAAAGGAATGTGTCCGGCCGTGTATATGCCTATCTCCTTTGCCGTTGTGATTGCCCTGTGGAATTCATCCATGGACAGGTAGGAATAAAATTTTATAAAATCAAAGCCTTTTTCCTTTTGTTCTCTCACCATTTTTTCCGGGCTGTCAATATATCCCCTGAGCTGTTCCCCGCTGGAATAGATTACAGGACCTGGGAATTCACCTTTTTTAATGACCTGGCGCCAGTGAAGGACATTGTCAGGCGATCGGCCCTTGGAACCAAAACACCGGATACTTGTTACTCCCTTTGCCAGGTACAGAAGGAAGGGAGGTACAGGCCAGCTGCCCTTTAACCAGCTGGTATCTGTGTGCATGTGCATATCAGAGAGACCGGGCAGCAAATATTTGCCTGAACAATCAATAATTATTGAATTTTCAGGGATGCTGATGTCTGTTGAAGAGCCTGCTGCCAGGATTCTTGATCCTTTGACAAGGACTGTCTGGTCAGGAACAATTACTTCCCTTGTCATGGGTATGAGATTTACATGGACAAAGGCTGTGTGCCTTTCTCCCTGGACACTGCTGATTGAATTTGCCGGAACCTGGAATATCAGCAGAATCATGATAAATAGTAACCATTTTGCCTGCATCCCGTCCTCCTGAATTTTTCCGCTATATTAAATTAGCGCGCTATGGCGCGTGCTCTTAGCCATTAGCTGTTGGCAGTTAGCTAAAGCCTAATGGCTAACAGCTAAATGCAAATTCCTATAAATTCTAGGATTCTGGAAAATCCATTTTCCAGTCCATATAAATCTTCCTATGACAATCGTTTAAAAAATTTATTATCGCTTTGTCTTCATGAAATTTATAAAAATTCATGAGCAAAGTGTTGTACTCCAATAGTCTTTTTGCCGGGACTGAGCATGGCAGAATACCATTGCTCAAGAACAACCCATTCATCATAAGATTACCGGTTCTTTTATTACCATCCCAATAAAATTGGTTCCAGGCGAAATCCAATGCCAGTTTGTATCCCCTCTCGGATAAAGGGATCTTTTTATTACAGGCATCTTTCAGGGCCTGATCCAATAAGGATGAAAGCTGATGCGGTTCAGGCGGATGATAGGTAAAATCACCACTTGTTACAGAGACAGCGCCATTCCTTATTGCTCCTGGGGTCAGGGCTTCATCTTTTGCAACAATATATTCAAGTTCACAAATAATTTCTTTTGATAACGAAAATAGTCCCTGCTGGACAAGCTCAATAAGTTTCTGCCATGCCATCTGTTGTTGCTTGAGTTTCTCCTGGTCTGAAATCTTATGTCCGCCGATGGTAATACCCTGGAGAAATGTCTGGACCTCTGGAAAAGTAAAAGGCATCCTTTCCAAGGATTGAAAATCATAAACAAGTTGAGCAAACATCTTTTTAGCAACAAAAACAGCTTTTTTTATGTTCTCTTTCATATTTCCCCTGTTCCGGATTCCCTGTTCCGCATTACTTGTAAAAACTTCCTATATCACCACTGTAAGTGAATAAGAGCTTTTATTGCGCCAGAAATCTTATTTCTTATCTCAGAGAAAATCCCCCCAGTTTTGTTTCCAGATATTCTTCCAGACCTTCCATGGCACCCTCCCTGCCCATGCCGCTCTCTTTCATTCCACCAAAGGGGGCCGCAGCAGAGGTTGGATTGATGTCATTAATCCCGATAATTCCGAATTTCAATCCCTCAAACAGCTTCATTGCCTTTGCAAGATCCCTGGTATAGACATAAGCAGCAAGGCCATAGTCTGTATCATTTGCCATGTCAAGCAGGACGTCCTCATCCTCATAGCTGATGATGGGGGCCACAGGGCCGAAGGTCTCCTCCCTGTAGATAAGCATTTCAGACGTCACTTTATCCAGGATGGTGGGGGAATAAAAATTACCTTTATCCAGGTCATTTTCCTCCAGCCTGAATCCACCTGCCAGAAGCACAGCACCTTTATCAATGGCATCTTTGACCTGGTTGTCCACTTTTTCAACTGCTGCTGAATTCACCAAGGGACCAATGCTTACACCGGGAGTTATCCCTGATCCTGCTTTCATTTTGGATACTTTTCCCATTAGCTCATTTAAAAAAGCCTGCTTCATACTGGAATGGACAAAAATCCTATTGGGACAGATGCATGCCTGGCCTGTATTTAAAAACTTAACCAGGGACAAGCCCTTAGCAGCCTGAACAGGGTCGGCATCCTTGCAGACAATAAATGGCGCATGGCCGCCAAGTTCAAGGGAAACCCTCTTCATCTGCTTTGCCGCTCCCTGGGCCAGCATTTTTCCCACCTGGGTGGAACCAGTGAATGTCAGTTTTGCAATTCGCTTATCCGTCATAAAAACTTCACCAACCGGTTTTGGATCTTGGGCGGTAATCAAATTTGCAACACCTTTGGGGAGCCCGGCCTTTTCAAGCAGTTTAAATATTTCAATGGCGCAAAGGGGGGTGGCTTCAGCAGGTTTTAGAACAATAGTACACCCTGCTGCCAGGGCAGGGGCAACCTTGCGGGTGATCATTGATATTGGATAATTCCAGGGAGTAATGGCTGCCACCACCCCCAGGGGCTGTTTTAATACAATAAACCTTTGATCCCCCCTTGAGGAGGAGATGGTTCTTCCATAAATTCTTTTGGCCTCTTCAGCAAACCATAAAAGGAAATCAGCTCCATATTTTACTTCATTTCTGGCAGCCTGGATGGGTTTTCCCTGTTCTTCGGTCATAACCCGGGCCAGGTGCTCAAGATTTTCCATCATCAGCACATGGGCTTCATATAAAAAGGAGGATCTTTGATAGGCCGTCTGGGCAGACCAGACCTTAAATGCTTCATGGGCGGCAGAAACGGCCATTTGAGCCTCGATTTCTCCTCCATCCGGGACCTTGGCAATTAACTCTCCATCGGCTGGATTAAAAACAGAAAACTCTTTTTTATTTTTAGCTTCTTGCCATTGTCCATTGATCAACATACTATTCCCCTTTTGAATATAGAGTAAGCTCTTAAACAAATCATGTTCAAAACTTTTTTATTTTCTTAACCAATATTACGATGATAGACTTTTTTCAAGTAAACAAAAACATTATATCCCTTGAAATCAGCCAGATTGGTTATACTATTTAAAGAGTTTTTTATATATAAGGAAAATTTTATGGAATCCAAACCATATCAAAAGAAAAAATTTTTCCGGGCATTCCTGCGCTTTATCTGGCACAGCATCCCCTTTGTCTTAGTGCTGCTGACCATTGCCCTTGTGATCCTCCCTCTGGGCAGAAAGATTTCCGCCCAGAAAGAAGATCTTGCTCAAAAGCAGGCCAGGCAGATGAAAGAAACCAAGGCCCTGACCAATGTCATTACCATGGAAATCCTTCCCCGGATGATCATGGAAAAAATCAGCCTGCCCGGTGTTGCCAAGCCCTGGATCTCCCTGGAGGTGGTCTCGGAAATCAGGGGTAAAATTGTAAATAAAAAAATCGAAAACGGCACCCGGGTCCAAAAGGGAGATATCCTGGCTGTGATTGACAAAAGGGATTATCAGAACAATTTCGATTCTGCCAGGGCTTCCTATGAAACAGCCATTACCACGGAAAAGCGGTTCACGGCCCTGTCAAAGAAACAATTTGTCACCCAGTCCCAGCTGGATGATGCCAGCGCAAGGGTTAAGACCACCAAGGCCGCCATGGACACGGCAGAACTGAACCTGAGCCGGTGCACCATCCGCTCCCCCATGAAAGGGGTGGTGGACCGGGTATATATTGAAAATGGTAATTTTTTAAATGTGGGCGACCCAGTTGCCAAAATTCTCCAGATGGACCAGCTGAAAATCCAGGTGGGCATCCCTGAATCCGACGTGGATGCAGTGCGCAGGCTTAAACACTTTAATATGACAATTGATGCTTTAGGCGGCAAAACCTATACAGGGGATTATCACTATCTTTTTAAGACAGCCGATTCCATGGCCCGTCTCTACAACCTTGAAATCAAAGTGGACAACCCAGACCTTCAGATCCTGCCGGATATGTTTGCCAGGGTAAACATTGTCAAAAACCTTGATCCCCAGGGCCTGGCTGTTCCCATGTACTCTCTGGTTACAATCAACAAACAGATCGGGGTCTTTGTTGAAAAGAAAAATGAGGAAAAAGAAAGTGTGGTTCATTTCAGGCCCGTGACCACAGGATTCCAGGATGGATGGAAAACCCAGATCCCGGAAGGGTTATCTCCAGGAGAAAAAGTGGTGGTTGTGGGCCATGGCCTCATTGAGGAGGGACAAAAGGTTAAAGTCATCCAGACCATCCATAAAATGGAGGAACTGACCCGATGATTGTTTCGGATGCTGCCATTAAAAACAGAACCAGCGTCCTGGTCCTGGCATTTATCATCCTGGGAATCGGCCTCTATGCCTATAGTGTACTGCCCAGGGAAAGCGACCCTGACATCACCATTCCCTATGTCTTTGTAAGGACAGAATACCGGGGGGTCTCAGCCTCAGACATAGAAACCGCCATTACCATTAAAATTGAAAAAAAACTCAAGGGCCTGGATAAGGTTAAAAACATCAGTTCCGTCAGCTCCCAGGGACTGTCCCAGATTAATATTGAATTTCTGCCGGGTACGGATATTAACGAGGTCCTGACCAAGGTCAAGGACAAGGTGGATGAAGCCAAAAACGATCTGCCCACGGACCTGGAAAGCGACCCCTCGGTATTTGAAGTTAATATTTCCGAGATGCCCATTGTGGTCTATTCCCTGGCCGGGGACAGCGGCCCTAAAATCCTCAAAAAAATCGCCGATGATTTAAAGGATAATATTGAAGCTGTTCCAGGGGTGCTTGAGGCGGAAATCACCGGAGGCCAGGACCGGGAAATCAGGGTGGAAGTGGACGTGGACAAACTGGCCTATTATAAGATCCCCATCACCTCCCTTCAGCAGGCTGTGATCAGTGAAAACCAGAACACCTCGGGCGGGGCCATAACCCTGGGGGACGGAAGGTTTCAGCTCAAAATACCGGGTGAATTTCAAACCCCGGAAGAGATTCTTTCCCTTGTGGTGGCCACCCACAACGGCAGACCCATCTATTTAAAAGATGTGGCCGCAGTGGTGGACGGCATCAAAGAAGAGACTTCAAGATCCAGGCTCAACGGCGTAGACTCCATTAATATCTCCGTTAAAAAACGGGTGGGAGAAAACATCATCTTTATTTCGGAAAAGATTGATGCCATTGTTAAAAAGGCAAGCCTTGGCTTTCCCCAAAACACCACCATCACCAAGCTCATGAACAAATCCAAGGATATCAAGGCCATGGTGGCTGACCTTGAAAACAATATTATATCCGGTTTGATCCTGGTGGTAGCAGTCCTTTTCATTGCTCTGGGAATCAGAAATGCTCTATTGGTAGGCCTTGCCATCCCCTTTTCCATGTTTCTATCCTTTGCAACACTCCTGGCCCTGGGCATTACCCTGAACATGGTGGTTCTGTTTTCCCTGACCCTGGCCCTGGGAATGCTGGTGGATAATGCCATTGTGATCATTGAAAATATCTATAGGTATATGCAGCAGGGGGTTCCCAGGGTGGAAGCTGCCATGAAAGCCACGGGAGAGGTGGCCTGGCCTGTAATAGGGTCTACTCTTACCACTGTGGCTGCATTTTTCCCCATGATTTTCTGGCCCGGTATCATGGGGGAATTCATGAATTACCTGCCCATAACTTTGATTGTGACCCTGGCATCTTCCTTATTTGTGGCCCTGGTAATCAACCCGGCTTTGTGCGCATTTTTCATGAAGGTTAAACCCAAAAAAGGAAAAACAGGGAAAAACACAGCAAACCAGAGGACCTCAGCCGAAGATATTAATGCCCAGGGGGAAAATCCCATTGAAATAAAGGGATTTGTTTTAAAGGCCTATGAAAAAATCCTTGTCCATGCCCTGAACCATAAAATATCAGTGCTCCTGGCATCATTTGTTATCCTGGTCTTTTTGTTCCAGATCTGGATGCTCAAAATAGGTATTGAAAAACCAGTGGAATTTTTTCCTTCCATTGACCCTGGATCGGTATTTGTCAATATTGATGTACCCGAAGGAGCAAACCTGGATTTTATAGACCGTACAACAAAAACCGTGGAAATGGCCATCTCCGGAAGCAGAAGCAGGGACTACCAAACCGCCATGACCATGCAGGAACATGAAACTTCCAGGGGCAAAACCTTTATGGCACCTTCCAATATTAATAATATCCAGCATATCTACACCCGGGTGGTAGAGAATGCCGGCAGTTCCGTGTTTGATTCCAACCTGCCCAATCATATCGGTATCCAGTTCATTGATTTTGAAGACCGGAAGTCACCCACCAGGGAAGATCTGGAAGAGATCCGCAAAAGAGTGGCCCATATAGCCGGGGTCAAGATCACAGTGGATGAGCAGAAAGAAGGTCCGCCCACAGGTCCTCCCATTAATATTGAAATTTCAGGAAATAATTTTAATATCCTGAGCAGAATAGCTGAAAAAATTCAGAAACTGGTGGAAAGCGTCCCCCATGTCAAGGATGTCCGGAATGACTACCAGGGAGGGCTCCCCTCAGTCCAGGTAAAGATCGACCGCCAGAAAACAGCTCTTTTCGGCCTGACAACTTCTGCCATTGGTACTGCCCTTAAAATTGCCTATAACGGACTTGAAGTCTCCACCTATTATGAAGGGGATGAAGACTATGACATCGTGGTCAAACTGGCAGAATCAGACCGCCAGGTGGCAGATGTTCTGCACAAGCTCATGATCCCCACACCCACTGGTGAAATCGTTCCTTTGACCACCCTGGCCTCCATTGAATATACAGGGACCATCGGCGATATTGTACGGAAAAACCATGAGCGGGTGGTCACGATTCAGGCCAATGTGGATGAAACAAAAATCACTGGGACAGTGGCAAGAATGCAGGTCCAGGAACTGATGAAAAATCTGGAGATGCCCCTGGGCTATAATTACAAATTCACAGGGGAAGATGAAGAGCAGCAGCAGGCCCAGGATTTTTTATCAAAAGCATTTATCATAGCCCTTTTCCTTATTTTTCTGATCCTGGTCACCCTGTTCAACTCTGTTGTCCAGCCTGTCATTATCCTCACCTCGGTCATTCTTTCCCTGGGCGGGGCTTTCTGGGGACTGACCATGATTAACTCCCCCTTTGGCATTATCATGACCGGAGTAGGAATTATCTCCCTGGCAGGGGTTGTGGTGAATAATGCCATTGTTCTCATCGACTATACCAACAAACTTCGAGATTCGGGCATGGGCATAAACGAATCCGTGATATCTGCCGGAGCCACCCGGCTTCGGCCTGTCATGCTCACGGCCATTACCACCATTCTGGGACTTTTGCCCATGGTAACGGGCATCTCCTACGATTTCCATGTCATGGCGATTTCCATGGCCTCTGAATCCAGCCAGTGGTGGAGATCCATGGCCATTGTGGTCATCTTCGGCCTAATGATTGCCACCATACTTACCCTGGTGGTTGTACCCACCCTCTATGCCCTCATTGAACATGCAAAAAAAAATTTTTCAAAGGGATATACAAAGACCAGGCTTTTTTTCCTGGGAGAGCATCCATAAATAAAATTTAGTATTGACACGATATCTATTCTGATCCGGGCCGGTGCTGCTGACTTTCTTTTATCCATGGATGAGTCCGAAGCATACCGATATCTGCCCTACCTGAAAAAAGGGGGCAAAGTATTTGCCAATGCTCCGACTGATGCATTTCCCGATGAAAGAATAGCAGCCTGGCTTAAAAAAAATCATATTGAATCCAGGGCAATGGAAGCGGGGAAAAAAGCAATGGATCTTGGTGGTCCGCGACCCACAAATCTTGCCCTTGTGGCTTTTTATTCAGCTTTTGAGTATGGCCTGTTAAGTGCAGATGATCTGAGGGCAACCGTGGATAACATGAGCCCCGGACCTTTTAAAAAAACCAATTTAAAAATATTTGATACCTGCTACGAGACCGGTAAAAAAATGGTATAATTGAATTAAAGCAAAACCATAATTTTGATTGATAGTAAATATGGGTTGCTTGATTTAAAATTTGAGCAGCCTATTGGTTAACCGACTTTAAGATTTCAAAAATTCTATGGCAAGACTGCTCATTTTTCCCATATTGCTGGTACTTAAACAAAAATGCCTATATTTTGAAGCAGCTTTGAATGACTGACCACCTTTTTCACTTCTCTTTTAAATGCACTGTGACGGTTGTATTTTTCCTTACAGTA
>JAOZST010000309.1:0-2598 GCA_029939535.1 Desulfobacteraceae bacterium
GAAAATTGGAGATAAAATAAGAAAAGTCAGGCGAAGTAATGACATGACACTAAAAAATCTTTCAGCCATAACTGGTATCTCAATACCGATGCTTTCCAAAATTGAAACGGCTCAGTCAAGCCCTCCGGTTTCAACTTATGCTAATATTGCAACAGCCTTGGGAATATCCATAGGAGATCTTTTTTCAGACGATTTTCAGGAATCAGACATATCCATAGTCAGGTCCGACGAGAGACCGGTCATCAGTCGTGGACCGTATATAGGAAGCCCACTGGCTTTCAAAAAAGAAAATAAGAAAATGGAACCGTTTATTTTTGACTATCCCATTAGGCAAGAAATTCGCCAGATTTTTCAACATGAAAATGAGGAGATGATGTTTGTAATAAATGGGGTGATTGAATTTAAGTATGGGGAAAAAACCATAATTTTGAAAAAAGGTGATTGTGCTTACTTTAACGGCAAAATCCTACATGGGGGAAAGGCTTTACACGGACGAAAAGCTACAGCCCTTGTTGTTCAAGTAAACGAATAAATCTTTTCATACCCCCTCATTGGCGGCTGATCTTGCAACAAAATAGTGGAGTCGGGGTTAAGCCGCTTTTTTATAATTGTTCCAACATTCCAACTCATAATTCGCGGGTGATTTTTAACCCATTGCATGAATGCTTTTTCCGACGATTATAGCAGACTTCAATGTAATTAAAAAAGCCTGCTCCCTCTCAGCCACATTCTGAAATCTACAATGATGAATCATTTGTGTTTTGATCGAATGAAAAATCAATTCTGCCACCGCGTTATACCCCAAGGGGCAAGGGCAGGCTTCGCGCTCCCGGCAGTTGCCTTTAATACTCATATTTTGAATAACTAAAGCAGCATATACACATATAGAGATAAAAAATTTAAACTATAATTTTAAATGCTACTCCGGCGGGTTTCCCTATAATTTTTTCATTATATGAAAATATTTTTCTTGACAATAAATTTATTTTAGAATAATTAATCTATTATTCCTAAAAATTTTGGATTAGAAGGGATACTTCTTCCGCCATCTATTGTTCAGGAAACGATAGATAAAATATATTTTCACTATTTTGGAGGTTCAAAGAAAAATGGAAATCAGAGAACAAGAAACAATAATGCTTGTTGGAGTCGGAGAGTTGGGTGGAATCGTCTTGGAGTATCTTTGCAGAATTCCTGGTATTTGCAAGATCGTTGTAGCGGATGCGAATGAAGACTGGGGAACTAGAAAGACAAACAGTGCCATTCTAGGCGCATCCTATATGGAATTGTACCCTAATATTAAATTCCATCACATTGATTTGCTCAATCTGGACAAGACTTCTGAACTGCTGCAGAAAATCAACCCGACTGTTATCTATAATGGAACCACGCTCCAGTCGTGGTGGGTTGTAAATGAACTTCCGCCGGATGTAAATGCCAAACTATACAGGCATAGGGTTGGTTTAGGAGCATGGACAGCTATGCATTTAGCCCTGACGGCGAAACTCATGAAGGCGGTTGATATGTCGGGTATCAATACTCATGTTGTTAATACATCATTTCCTGACGTAACAAATGCCAGTCTGGCCAGAATTGGCCTTGCACCCACCATTGGAATTGGAAATATGGATTTAATTATCCCTTACATTAAGAAAACAACTTCCGAAATACTTGATGTCCCCATGAGAAATGTAGATGTTGAGTTTATTGCTCATCATTATCATGGCTATAATTGGTGTCGCGCTGGAAAAGGTTATGAGGCACCACATTATTTAAGGATCTACGTGGGAAAGCATGATGTTACCGATCAATTGGGCGATATGAAACAATTTATCAGCAAACTTCCCAGGCACGCCATGCGACCTGCCGGTCGCCATGGACAGTTTTTAGTCGCCGGGTCCTCTCTGAAAAATATTATGGCTATCTTTAACGACACAGGTGAGATTACCCACTCACCCGGCCCACAAGGACTTGAGGGAGGGTATCCTGTAAGATTGAGTCGAAAAGGAGCTGAGGTAGTTCCACCGAAAGGGATGACCTTAGAAGAGGCCAGAAATCTAATGCTTGATGCTCAACAGTATGATGGGATTCTGGAAATATTAGATAATGGAGACGTTGTATTGACTGATGAAGCTTATGAAACTTTTAAAGAAATGATGAATGTAGATTGTAAAGTGATCACCATTGAGGATTCTTTAGAACAGGCAAAAGAGCTAAGGAAGAAATTCGAAGAATTTGCAAGGAAAAACGGTGTAGAAATACCAAAGTGAAGAATTCTAAATTAGTAGCTCATTAAAACCTGCTTTTTGTAAAATGGTCATTCACTTGATTATATGTTCTATGAAGGAGTGATCCGGAATGCTTTGTTGCAATAAATTCGCAATTATCGCGAAAAAAGCCAAAATCATACGTATATAAAAGAAAAAAGAGATTAAATTCAAATTATCACAAATTAACCGTAGTTACTGTGTGTAGTTTTGAGTATTTGACCTTGACAAATAAATATTCAAATGATACGTTTTCATATAGTGGAATAAACTTCTACTATATGAAAACTCTATTAATACTTAAAAGGAACACGGTATGAGTCTAACAAAG
>JAOZST010000140.1:0-9756 GCA_029939535.1 Desulfobacteraceae bacterium
AAACAGAAAGAAGAAGGAGAATATAAACAATGGGTTATCTAGATCAGGAAAAAACCGATGCGCTAAACAAACTCAAAAAAGAACGTGGGATCGGTAATCTGGACAGTGAAAAAAATCCATTTGATTATCATGCCAGGGAATACGGCACCATGCCAAGGGACACCAAACGTGCCCCGTTTCAGTGGGTTTCTGAAGTTGCCTATAAAAATGTCCATCGGATTGTGTCCAGGGGCTATGACACCACTGAACTGATGGAAGAGGGGTATGGGGTTATTGAAGTTCTGTTCGTAGATTACCAGGCCCGGATACCCACCATTGAAGAAGAGAAAATGTTGAATTATGTCATGATATTGATGCTGGAGGACGGGCTTTCCGGACCTGCCGCCATTTCCAGAATTGTTGCTAAATCCAAGACTTTTCTGACCCAGGCATGCGGGGCATCCATCATGGCGTTTGGACATGCCTATGGAGCCTATTCAAGCTTTGGGAACAGGGCTGAGGATTATATTAAAAAGGCTGAACAGGAAAATCTTCCCTTGAGTGAAGCTGCAAAACTTCTTGTTCAGAAAGACGGTATTGACGAAGCACTGGGTGTTTCAAGTCTTATGTTGAATGATCCTGCAGCAAAACGCATGATCGCCCGGGCGGAAAAACTGGGTGTGGCCGGAGTAAATATTAAATTCATAAAGGAAGTGGTTAAGGCTGCCCAGGACATAAGTTCAGAACCCGTTGATATTGATATGCTCGGGGCAACCGGAGCTGTTATGCAGGATCTTGGGTTTACCCCTGAAGCCACTTGGGCAATTCTTGCCATTACCCGTTCATTTGGTGCCGGTGCCCATTATATTGAAGAGGTGGAAAGAGGTGAGCTATCAAGACTGGGACAGCAATTATCGCCCAAAGAGAATTATGACGGCCCTTCCGACCGGTCTGTTCCGCCACTGAAAGACAGAGAAAAAATTGCTCAGTCTGCCATCTGCAAGACCCCTGAAGAATGGAAACAGCGATTTGAAAAAATGAAGGGAGTCAGGGGCAGTGGATTTGCCATTATTGAAGAGGTTGCAGATCCCAGCAAGAAGTCTGGAATGAAAAAGGTTGGGAAATTATAATATTTTTATCTTTATTTAAAGGGAGAAAAGAATATGGAGGTTGTCAAACCGGTTAAAAGAAACATCCTTCTCAATCCAGGACCAGCCACAACCAGTGACTCGGTTAAATATGCCCAGGTCATACCTGACATCTGCCCGAGAGAGCAGGAGTTCGTAGATATTATGACCAAAGTGCGTAAGGATCTGGTCAAGGTTGTGCATGGAAATCCTGAAAAATACACGTCCGTAATTTTTACGGGGTCAGGAACCATTGTCCAGGATGTCCTGGTCAACTCTCTGGTTCCTGAAGGCAAAAAAATTTTAGTTGTCAACAATGGGGCCTATGCTGCAAGAATGGTTAAAATTGCCAAATATTACCATATAGATTGTATAGATCTGCAATTCTCCACAACGGGACTGCCGGATCTTGCTGCAGTAAAAAATGCCATTGAAGCGGACAAAGACATAGCCGTGGTTGCGGCTGTTCACCATGAGACCGGAACGGGAGTTTTAAATCCTGTCAGGGAAATGGGCCAAATTGCCCATGATAATGATTGTATTTTTATTGTGGATACGATTTCCACCTATGGGTTAAGACCCATTGATATTGAGCAGGAAAATATTGATTTTCTAATGTCCTCAGCCCAAAAAGGCCTGGCAGCCATGACGGGTGCTTCCTGGACCGTGGGAAATATAAAGGCCATTGAACAATCAAAGGATTATCCCACCAGATCCTATTATTGCAATCTTTTCATGCAGTATGATTTTTTTAACCGGGTTGGAGAAATGCACTTTACCCCGCCCGTTCAGACAATCTATGCCCTTGCCCAGGCACTTGAGGAATATTTTGAAGAAGGGGAGCAAAACCGCTGGGAACGCCTTCAAAAATGCTGGGAGGCCATTCACAAGGGACTAGGAGAGATTGGGCTTGACGTTGTGATTGATAAACAGATCCAGGGCAGGCTTGTTGTTACTGTACAAGCCCCGGATGATAATAAATTTGATTTCAGCACCCTCCACGATTATTGCTTTGAGAGAGGGTTTACAATTTACCCTGGCAAAATGTTCGGCCTTAAAACATTCAGGTTGTGCAATCTTGGGTTAATTACCCATGGTGATATTGAAGATTACTTTGTGACGGCTAAGCAGGCATTCAAAAAGATGGGCTATTCACTGCCCATAAAATAATGGTTTGAATCGTGCTGTATCAGAATGGAGAAACATTTTTTAAATAACCATATTAAATAATTTCGATGGAGAAAAAACATGGAAGATAATGTCCAGGAAATGTATGAAAAAGGCAGAAAAGCATTTAAAGAAATTGAATTCTGGTCCCAGGACAAAGTGGATATGATGGTACAGGCTGTTGCCTGGGAACTGGTAAAGGACGATGTCAGAAAAAAATTGGGCGACTTGGCTGTTGACGAGTCCGGCATCGGCAACAAAGAGGACAAAATTGCTAAAATTAAAAACAAAACCCTGGGTACGCTCTGGGATCAAAAGGGTATAAAAACCTGCGGCATGATTGATGAAGACAAGGCACAGGGGATAAGGACTTTTGCAAAACCCATTGGTGTTATTGCCAATGTCGTGCCCTGTACAAATCCTGAATCCACAATATGCTGTCTTGCCTTGAGCACCCTTAAAACCCGTAATGCCATGATCGTTACACCCCATCCCCGGACCCAGAAAACTTCCTATGAAACAGTCCGGCATGTTCGAAAGGGACTTGAAAAAGTCGGGGCTCCCATAGATTTGGTTCAATGTATTAAACAGACAAGCCATGCTGCAACATCCGCCTTGATGAGTGTCTGCGATTATGCAGTTGCAACGGGTGGAGCCGCGCTGGTTAAGGTTGTATATGCTGCAGGAAAACCAGCACAAACCGTTGGGGCCGGTAATGTGGTCGCCATTGTGGATAAGAGTGCCAATCTGGCTGACGCTGCTGAAAAGATCACAATTTCCAAAATTGCCAACAATTCTGCATCCTGTTCATCTGAAAATGCCGTGGCGATTCATGAATCATCCTACGATACCATGATTGAAGAATTAAAAAAACAGGGCGGATACCTGTGCTCCACTGAAGAGCGGGAATTGCTCAGAAAGTATATGTGGCCTGATGGAAGCCATCTGAACCGTGATGTCGTAGCAAAGCCGGCAACAGTGAATGCAAAGAATGCTGGTCTGTCTGTTCCTGATGACACAAAATTTCTCATGGTAATTGGTGAAAAAATAGGTCCGGAAGACCGTTTTTCCGGTGAGAAAATTTCACCGGTTCTTACGGTATGGGAATGGGATGACTTTGATGAAATATTGGAACGTCTGGGGAAAATCCTTAAATTCTCCGGTGAAGGCCATTCAGTTTCTCTCCATACTGAAGATGATGATCAGCGCGTAAAACTGGCACTTACCGCCAATGTGGGACGTGTTGTATGCGGTTTCCCCCATGCCCATGCTAACAGCGGAGGTTGGGACTGCGGACTTCCAGTAACAGACACCCTGGGCGGCGGCAGCTGGGCTGGAAATATTACCAGTGGAAACATAAACTGGAGCCATTTTTTGAATTACACGCTTCTTTCCATTCCAAAAGAAAAATATATGCCCACAGAAAAAGAGTTTTTCGGGGAATACCTTGAAACATATGGAAAGGATTAAAATATGGACACAATAACAGGTGATTGAGTTTTCAGTCCCTCTTGAGTTATAGTTATTTCATTGGACCCCGGGGTTACAAATGACCCTGGGGTTACAAATTGTGGATGTAATATGATGATAAAGGCCATAATTTTTGATTTCGGGCAAACCCTTGTGGATTCTGCAAACGGGTTTAGACAGGCTGAAAAAACAGCCAAAGAGAAAATTTTTTCAAGTCTGTTTCCCCAGGCAGGTGATGATCAATGGCAAATTTTTCTAACAGAATACAGGCAAATTCGCAAAAGGTTTCATGCAGAATCCAATTTTTCTCGATATGCCATCTGGCAGGCAGTTTATGACAGGTTCAATTCCAAGGCTGATTCTAAAAAGCTTACGCAAAGGGAAACAGAGTATTGGGAATGTGTCAAGTCCAGGACTACACCATTTCCTGAAACCATAAGTGTTTTGGAAAAACTGGCAAAACGATTCCAATTAGGCGTTATCACAAATACACAGGGGCAGAAAACCTCCAGGACACATCGTATAGCACTTTTTCCGGAGATTGAGAAATTTTTTGAAGTTATTCTCATTGCCGGAGAATCAGGATTGCCTGCGAAACCTGATCCTAAGCCTTTTTTATTGTGTCTGGAAAAAATGAATATAAAGGCTTCCCAGGCCATTTATGTGGGGGATGATTTTCAAAAAGATGTTCTTGGGGCCGGTTCTGTCGGGATGAACTCGGTATGGCTAAAACACTCTCTTGTGAAACGGTCCTGGCCTGACCCGGAACACCATACAGCATTTAGCGTCATAACAGATCTTAATCAACTGCTTAAAACTAATGAAAGCAGGCCTGATTCATGACAGGCGCATCATTTTCCTTTCAGTCAAAGAGGCAGAGCATTTTCTGGCGGTTATTTCAATTATAGGAATCATATCTGTATTGATGATCTCTGAATCAGGAAAAAAAACCCTGTGAAAGTACTTACTTTGGAGCAACCTTTCGCATCCTTATTTAATAATATTATTTTTAATTGAACGGTGATATTCAAATGCCCAGTGATCCACTTTTTTAATCAATTGATTGAGTACCTCGGAGAAATATTTGTCTTTATGATGCACAATATAATACTTGCGTGTAATAGGCGGTCCCGGGAAGGGCAGTACAACCAGTTTTTTCATTTGAATATGCCCGACAACGGTGTTCCTTGAGACCAATGCAATGCCAAGGCCTTCTACCACGGCCTTTTTAATAGCCCTGTTGCTTGATAGTTCAAGCGAAACAACAATATCCACTTTATTTTTTTTTAAAAAATCATTCATAATCTGAAAGGAAAGGGAGCCTTTTTCATGAACAATCATGGACTGCCCTGAAAGATCCATATAGGTTAGCCGTTTTTTATTGACAAGGGGATGAGATGGGCAAGCAACAAAAATCATATGATCTTCAAGGATTTCACGACAGATTACGCGATGGTTTTCTATGGGATAGGATATAAACCCGATATCGTTATTCAGATTGGCGACATTTTCAACAACAAGATCAGAGGGCAGGATATTTACTGAAAAGCGGATATCGGGATGTTCTCTACTCACCGGATTCACGATGGACGGCAGATAATATGCACCAAAACTCTCACTTGCATCAATACGGATATGGCCTTGTTTTTGCTCTAAAAATTCCCTGATCGTAGCCTCGGCATGGATCTCAAGGTCAAAAATCTTTTCAGCAATTGTATACAATGCAATGCCGGCATCCGTTAACACAAGTTTTTTGCCGAATCGGTTAAACAACTTTATGTCATAGTATTCCTGGAGCCGCTGAATTCCTTTTGTTATTGCCGGCTGAGTAACATTAAGCGCTTCTGCCGCTTTGCTCAAAGAGCCCAGCTTGCTGGAAAGATAAAAAATTTTAAGCTGGCCAAGGTTCATATTGATAACTCATTTTCATGTAAAATTGCATTATTATGACAAAATTATATACACTTCAAAACATGTCAATTCAAGCTTTTTATTGTTTCCGGTTACCAATGGGATATAAAGAGTTTACTGCTGTTTAATCAGATTCATAAATTGTTTGAGTGGTTCTGAGATATGCTTTTCCATGTGATGGATCATGTAGAAGGTTCGATATAAAGGAGTGGATGAAAGTGAAACTGCGATCAATTTTCCCGAGTCAATCTCTTTGGCTGCCACTTTTTTTGAAATCGGGGCAATTCCCGTACCACCTTCCACGGCTCTTTTAATGGCTTCATTGTTGGAAAAGGTGATGGGCATCGTCGCTGAAACATTGTCGGATTGAAGCAGATCATGAATCATTTTTTGAAAATATGACCCCTGCTCATGCATGATAATCATGTATCCTTCAAGATCAGATGCCTTGATAGTGTTTTTTTGTGCCAATGGATGAGAAGGGTCCATGATGATCACAATTTCGTCTTTAACGATTTCAATCGTGTTTAACTTTTTATTTTCAACGGGAAAAGAAACAAAACCAATGTCATTTTTCAGGTTGATCGTGTTTTCAACCACCTGCCGGTTAGAAAGGATCTCTATAGTGACCTGGACCTTTGGTGCCTTAAGGTTAAACCGGTTGATAAATTCCGGAAGATAATACGCCCCAAAACTTTCAGAAGAGTTGATCATAAGGTGTTTTAAATTCTCATTTTGAAAGTCGGCCATACTGTCATCTGCCAGTTTTTCCAGTTCAAATATTTTTTTTGCAATTTGGAAGAGATGGTCACCGGCCAGGGTCAATTCCATATTTTTGCCCAGCTTTTGGACAAGGGGGACTGCATAATATTCCTGAAGCCGCTGGATACCCTTTGATACAGCAGGCTGGGTGATATTTAATTCTCTGGCTGCACGGCTCAGGCTCTTGTGTTTGACGGCAAAATAAAAAAGTTTAAGCTGATTCATATTCATGGGATCTCATTTTAAGCCATTGCCAAAATTAGTCAAGCAACAACCATGACCTTCCATTCGCAATTTTCAAGCAGTTTCACATATTCTAAAAGATTAAATCCTGTCTTTCCCCCATACTACATCTTTAAACGGAATGTAGCAAAAAAAAAGAAAGAGAATAAAATCCCAAAATACCCTTTAAAAAATAATGTGGGAAATTCGGTAAAAAATGTGCGGTAAAATGTCCTATCTCAAATTGCGTCGCTGAAGTATTTCCGGGATATTCCGTCTGCCGTCGAGAATGCAATGGATAAAAACATCTGATTTGATGATCTGGTAAATAATGCGGTAAACTTTTACATGGATTTCGCGATATTCATACACATCAATTCGTTGAAGCTCTGGGGGATAATGACCTTTTCCCGGATTGAATGACAGGTTACGGCAGGCTGTTTCTATTTCTGAAAAAATTGTTTCAGCGTTTTGCGGGTATCCGGCTTTTTTTATATAGTCATAGATTTCAAAAAGGTCTTTTTCCGCATCAGAAATAATATGAATGCTGTATTTCATTCGAATTGGTCTTCCCGAATTTTCTTTTTCAAATTGCTGAAAACTTCGGCGACAGGTCTGTGATCCCCATTTCTGAGGCTATTTCTGCTTTGGGCAAGCACTTTTAGCATAGCAAGGCTTTCCTGGGTCTGCTCATATTGAACAATATCCTGGAGAATCGCTTTAGCTTCCCCATTTTGAGTGATAACCATGGGTTGCTGGCGGTTAGCTATTTGCCGAACAATTTCTGAAGCGTGTGCTTTAAAATAGCTGATGGATTTTACAGATTCGCTTAGTTTCATCTTGGCCTCCATAATTGATTTGAGCTAAATTTAGTCCATATTAAGATCAAAGTCAAGGCAAAGCCATTGAAAAAGCTGTTGAACGACTCCGGTTTTCTTGCCTGATCTGACATCTAACCGCATATCTATGGTGAGTGCTTAGGAAAAAAATCAAGGTTTAACAATCCAGGCTGAAATCCACCATCTTGAAGATTGTTGACACAGAAGGCTCTTTGCTGGTAAAGATAAAGAATCTCAAACAAAAATACGGAATGGTGTTATATTACCATAAAGGCCAAAATGACCGATCAGAAAAGCCTTTGTTTCAGGGAGATTGATCGATTTCGGAACTGTATGGCCGACCAGGCTAACCAGTTATCAACACATTGAAGTTTCAATATGTTTTAATATTTCAGCAGCATATGAGGAGTTAAATAATGAGCACACGTGTAATGGTCGATATGTCAGCCACTTTGTTACATCACGGGCATATAAGACTTCTCAGAAAAGCCGCAAAATATGGGGAGGTCGTGGTTGGGCTTTCAACAGACAAGGACATAGAAAAATACAAAGGACACATACCACTACTTACATGGAAATTCAGAAAAGAGATACTGGAATCAATCAGGTATGTGTCTGAGGTCGTTGAGGCGCCCTACATTATCACCGATGAGGTCCTTGAAGAGCATGATGTGCAATTTCTAATACATGGGGCCGATAATTTCAACACCGTCAGCAAGGACCGAATAATTATATTTCCCCGGACCCCTGGGATCAGTAGTAACATGCTTGTGGAGTATAATCGCCAATACAAATTTATAAAACATTCCACTCATTCTGAATCTGTTGCTCAATTGCATTCTGAAGGATGCGAATAAATTAAGGAGAAATTATAGATTATGGATAGCAGCATAAGCACTGAAGATAACAAAATGTTAGACAAATGGCTTGGATCAGAAGAACCAATAGACCGAAATAATGCAATTAAGGCACTAAAGGAAGTAAAACAAATCCTGGACAGTTTCGGCGTAACCTTTTTTCTTCGACAGGGAACCTGTCTCGGCGCAATTAGAGATAACGATTTACTACCATGGGATGACGACGTTGACGTAGGTTCGGTAATCGGACTTCATGGTGTAACCGAGAAGTCACTTGACCAGATTGTTGTAGCTTTCAGGAATCATGAATTTCTTACCAGAATAGATCATCTGAGTGTAAATCCATATATACCCCTTGTTAAGTACTCAACAAGAATCGACTGGCAGTGTTTTAAGGTTATTGATGACTACATAACCCAATTCCCCTTTCTAAAAACCCCTCTTAGTCTGTTTACGGAATTAAAAGAAATATCCTTTCTCGAAGAGACTTTCCTCGTACCCAATCCACCCGAAGAATACTTACGTCTAAAATATGGGGAAAATTGGAAGACTCCAAAAAAACATGGGGAGTATGAAGAGGAAGTGTTGAAACAAGTGGCAGGCATGCCAGCACCTAATAGCGCAAGTAAATTCAGGCAGTTGATTGCTAAATATCTTCCGTCACGACGTTCAAGCTTGATTAAGGTCCTTGACCAACAGGGAAACCCGATCTGCGGTGGAGAAGTTGATCTTGTTGGATTGGGTTGTTTCAAAACCAATAAACATGGATGCGTACGCTTCTATATACCACGAGCAGATTTTCATCCACTCACCATCAGGTTTGAAAATTATAAGGAAACCAACTATTTACAAGAGATAAAACCGGCAACAACATATGTTTTTCAACCGGAATCAAAACTACTTGCAACTGGCATTCCAGGACGAGACAGTGGCAGCATGTTGGTTGAGCAGCCCAGTAATTAGTACAGCTGTCGGCTATAAATTGAGAGATCCTGGATAATGGTTACACCAAGCATGTCGCTTATGCTGAGGTGTACGGCTGTGAAGGGCATTCATCTAACAAAATCAAGGGAATATCAGAATTTTAAATGAATTTGTTATTAGCTATGAGGAAGGGAATTGCCATGCGCCCTCTCAAGGGGTATTTTCCAGGATCTGTCAAAATGTTTTTGATATATTATAAAAATTACAGCTCAAGAATGCCTAATGACAACAGTTATAGCTCATATAGTTTAATCTTATTACTCATTTGAAAAGCTTTTAAAAACCATATGCAGTTCTACCTGAAATTTATTAATTCCTTGAAATAACTTCACTGATAATCCTGCTCAGTTTATCCCTGGTTGCAGGTTTTGTAATAAAATCAGAAAATCCATATGCCCTGTAATTGGTAACTACCGGATCATCAGAATAACCTGTGAT
>JAOZST010000141.1:0-5892 GCA_029939535.1 Desulfobacteraceae bacterium
AATTTTGAACTATAAATTTTTTTTGGACGAACCGTTTGAACAAATTTGAACAAAAACAAAGGAGATTGTACAATGAAAAAAAGAAATTGGGTAGTAATGTTTTCCTTAATTTTTCTTGCCATCTTTGTAACCTTTGGCATGTCCCCAGTACATGCAAAAACCATTAAACTCACCTATTCCAATTTTTTTCCTCCAACCCATATCCAGAGCAAGCTGGCCCAGTCATGGTGCGATGAAGTAAAAAAACGCACCAATGGAGCTGTGGAGATAGAGTATTACCCTGCCCAGTCTCTTACAAAGGCAAAACAGGTGTATGACGGTGTGGTTTCAGGATTGTCTGATATGGGGCTCTGCCTGTTCGGGTATACAAGGGGCCGTTTCCCTTTGATGGAAGCCGTGGATCTTCCCCTTGGGTATAAAACAGGTATGGTTGCAACAATCGTTGCCAATTCCTTTTATGAAAAATTCAAACCCAAAGAGCTGGATGATGTCCAGGTGATGTATCTCCATGCCCATGGCCCAGGTCTTTTATATACCAAAGAAAAACCTGTGAATATAATGGACGATCTAAAGGGAGTGAAAATCAGGTCCCACGGCACAACTGCAAAAGTGGTTAAGGCTCTCGGTGGTGTAGCCGTTACCATGCCAATGCCTGAACTCTATCAGAGCCTTCAAAAAGGGGTGGTGGACGGAGCAATTTATCCCATGGAAGTCAACAAGGGATGGAGAATGGCAGATGTAGTAAAATATGGTACATTTGATTATCCCATCGCCAATACCTCCACATTTTTTGTTGTCATGAATAAGGGCAAATGGGCTTCCCTGTCCGATGATGTTAAGAGTATAATTACGGAAATAAATAAAATCTGGATTGTGAAACACGGCCAGGCCTGGGATACAAGTGATTCTGAAGGTGAAGAATTTCTGATTTCCAAGGGAGGAGAGCTGATCACCTTGACAGACCAGGAGGGTGAAAAGTGGAAAACAGCCATTGAGCCTGTTATTGAGGATTATATACAAAAAACAGAAAAAATGGGTCTGCCAGCCAGGGCAGGTGTGGATTTTATAAAAAGATTCCTGGAAGATTAGCACCAGACAATTAAATAGTATAAGAATTTGCATTTAGCCCTTAGCCATTAGCCATTAGGCTTTAGCCAACAGCTAATGGCTAAAAGCTCGCGCGATAGAGCGCTAATTTAAATCAGGATAATTCAGGATGGGAAACAAAATATTTTCTTATTTTATATTGAAATTATGATGTTTTCCATCCCTGGGAGCAATTCAAATGGAAAAAGAGATGGTAAATCTGCGTCAGGCAGATGAAGTAGAAGTTACAATTCTTGTGGATAATTTTTCCGATGTGCTTTTGCCGGGGAATAATAGTGTTATCCGACCTCCCCTTGCCAAAGAGGGTGTGATCCCAAAAAACGCGCTGCTGGCTGAGCATGGGCTTTCCCTGCTGGTAAAGGTTACAATGGAAGGGGAAACCCATTCCATCATACTGGATACAGGCTATACAAATGTGGCAGTTCCCCATAACCTTGAATACCTGGGGCTGACACTGGAAGATGTCGAAGCAATTGTCCTCAGTCATGGTCATATGGATCATGTCGGGGCACTAAAGGAGATTCTGGGTGTAACTGGACCGGGAACAAAACTTATCTTGCATCCAGATGCTTTTTTATCCCGCTCCATTGAATTTTCTACAGATCAGCTGATCTCTTTTCCTGAATTTCCTTCCAGGGATGAACTTACGGATTGGGGGGCCGATGTACAGGAAAACAGAAAACCTCTTCTGCTGGCCAATGATTCTATCCTGGTGACCGGGGAAGTAGCCCGCATCACTGAATTTGAAAAAGGGATGCCAGGTGCCCTGATCAAACAAAATGGTGAATTTATCCCGGATACATTCAAAGATGATCAGTCCCTGGTTATCAACCTTGGTAAAAAAGGGTTGGTTGTGATTTCAGGATGCGCCCATTCCGGCATTATAAATTCTGTTTTATATGCCAGAGAATTGACCGGCCAAAAAAAGGTCTGTGCAGTAATTGGAGGGTTTCATTTAAGCGGGGCTGCCATGGAACCCTCCATGAAACCGACAATTAAAGAGATGAAAAAAATGTCTCTGCAATTGATAACCCCCATGCATTGTACAGGCTTTAAGGCAATTTCACGATTTGCAACTGAGCTGCCCCATGCTTTTGTGCTCAGCAGTGTGGGCACCAGGATAATACTTTAAAAGTCCAGGTTAAATTATTTCCTTTTGCAGTAAATGATGGTATTCCCCCTGGAGGGCAACCAGTTCACTGTGGGAGCCCTGTTCCCTGATTTCGCCATCCCTGAGCAGAATGATCGTATCGCATTCCCGTATGGTGGAAAGCCTGTGGGCAATGATGATGGAAAGTCTGCCCTTCATGAGTTTTTTCATGGCATCATGGACTTTTTGTTCTGACTGGGAATCCATGTAGGAGGTGGCCTCGTCAAAGATGATGAGATCAGGATCAAAGGCAAAGGCCCTGGCAATGCACACCAATTGTTTTTCTCCGCTGGAAAGGGGCTGCCCTCCTTCCCTGACCCTTGTATCAAGGCCTGCAAATTTTTCAAAAAGGAAGGAGCAGTTGGCTTTTTCCAAAGCTGCTTCAAGACCTGCATCCTCCTGTAAATTTTTCTGAGGCTTGATGTTTTCCCTTATAGTCCCGGAAAAAAGGATTGGGTCCTGCATCACAAGAGCGGTTCTGGCCCTGATATCTTTTATATCCATTGAATTGTGGGCAAGGCCGTTGATGAGAATATTTCCTGAGTTTGCTCTATAAAAACCAGTTAAAAGGTTGATGATCGAACTCTTGCCGGACCCGGTCTGGCCTGCAATGCCAATGGATTTTCCCTTGTCCAGGGTAAAGGAGATTTCTTTGAGTACAGGTTTTTTGCGAATGTAGGCAAAGTTGACGTTTTCAAATTTTATTCTGTCTATTTTTCCAAGGGGAGTGCGGGTTTGGGTATCCCGTTCCCGGGCCTTTGGAATCTGCATGACAATTACGATACGCTCTGCCGAGGCCAGGGCATTCTGGAGCAGGTTGAATTTTTCCGATAATTCCCTTAAGGGTCTGAAAAATAACTTCATATAAGTCAAAAAAGCCACCAGTTCTCCCAGGGTCAGGGTCTGGTCCATGACGGAGAAACTTCCTGCCCATAGAATAATGGCAATGCTGATGACTCCCAGAAAACCAATAAAAGGCATGAATACGGCAAAGATTTTGATCTGGAACATGGCAGCTGTAAAATGTTCCTGATTGAGCTGCTTGAATCGTTTTATGAAACGGTTTTTGCTTGCGGTGGTCTGGATGATTTTAATACCGGTGATACCCTCGGAAAAACTGTGGTTGATTTCCGCAATTTTCTGGCGGATGGTCCTGAAGGCATTTCGCAAGACCTTTGAAAAGCCCTTGATACTGACCATGATTATGGGGACAATCAGGGAAAGGTAAAAAGCCAGACCTGCATTGATGGAAAACATCACCCCCAGGATGCCGATCATGAGGACAAGATCCTTAAAAATAAATACAAGGATACTGGTAAACATTTCATTCATGTTTTCAATGTCCCCTGCCACCCTGGAAACCAACCGGCCGCTGGAATTTTTGTCAAAATAGGATACAGGCAGGAAGGTCATATGGGAAAACAGGGCACACCGCAGTTTTAAAATGATTTTTTGACCTGTATATTCCATGAAAAGGGACTGGCAGAAATCAAAGGCAAAGGCAATGGCGGTAACACCGGCAAAAAACAGGCAGAACCCTCTAAAGGAAGTTATTTCAACGCCTCCAATGTTTACCCCTGTTTCAGCGTCCACAGGCAGGATAAAACCGTCAAAGGCCCTTTGGGTCAAAAGTGGCATGAGCAGTTCAAAAAAAGTAACCATGAAGACCAGGAGGGTGGTCAGAATCAGCATCCAGGAATAGGGACGGATAAATGGCCACAAAGCCCTTGCTATGGTCAGGTTTCCCAGGCTGATTTCTTTTTCTTCAACGGCCTTTTTTTTCATGGCCTTTCTTCCCATGGTCTTTTTTTTCATGGATAGGGTTCTGTCCTTGTCAGCTGCCATGGGCTTCCTCAAATTGCTGGGCCTGGAAAGAATCCCTGTAAAATTTATTGGAGACAATGAGGTCTTTGTGGCAGCCCTGACCGGAAATAATGCCTTTGTCTAAAATATAGATCTCATCACAGGATGCAAGGGCTGCAAGCCTGTGGGAAATGATGATAAGAGTTGCGTTCTGATTCATGGCGCTGAGCCTGGAGATAACGGTCTGGGCAGTCTGGGTATCCAGCTGGCTTACAGGATCATCCAGAATAATAATTTTTTTTTCAAGAGTCAGGGTGCGTGCCAGGGCCACCCTTTGTTTCTGGCCCCCTGATAATGTCATTCCCCGTTCTCCCACAATGGTCTGGATTTTATGGGGCATGGCATCAATGGTATCCATCAGGTCGCAGGCATGGAGGATTTGGTCAAGCCGGTTTTTTTGGACATCCCTTCCCATGACTATGTTTTCTTCCAGGGTTCCTGAAAAAAGAAAGGGCTCCTGGGGCATGAGTGCCATATTGCTTCGCAGATCATCAGGGTCAAGGTTTTTGATTTCATGATCATCAATATAAAGCCTGCCTGAGTTAAGATCATAGAGCCTGGGAATCAGCTGAATCAGGGAGGTTTTGCCGCTGCCCGGAGGCCCTGTGATACCTATTCTGGTGCCTGGCTTTATATCCATGGAAATATTGGTCAACACGGGATTTTTTTTGTCATAGGAAAATCCAGCCTTTTCAAATCGTATTCCTCCTTTTATTTTTGCAGGCTGGGCCGAAAAATCCAGAGCCGTTATCGAGGGTCTGGCATCCAGGAGGATGTTGATCCGTTTTAAGGATGCAAGCCCACGTTGGAAAATGTTGGTCATCCAGCCGATGGCAATAACTGGCCAGGCCAGCACTCCCAGGTATTGAAGAAAGGCCACCAGCTCTCCAGGAGTCAGCCTCTGTTCCATTACCAGAAAACCCCCGTAGAACAGGATGATCAATGAGGACATATTAAAGAAAAGACCCAGCAAAGGTCGTAACAGAGCTGTAACAAATGCCCGTTTCAGATTTTTTTTAAAATAATCTGTTGAGGCATGCTCTACTTTTTGTCCGATGGTTTTTTCAAAATTAAAAACCTTGATCACCCGAATTCCAAAAAAACTTTCCCTGACCTGTTCCGTGAGCATGGAAAAGGATTCCTGGGCGGTTTTATGCAGAAGATGCATTTTGTTTCCCAGGTATTTGGTACAAAGGATTAAAAAGGGCATGGGGATCAAGGCCAGGGCAGTGAGTTTCGGGTCTGTCCAGACCATGATGCCTATGGTGGCCCCGCCCAGGAGGATGATATCCACCAGCCCGATGAGACCGAACCCGAAGGCCATGCGCACATGGTTGATATCCGAGGTTGCATGGGTCATGATATCCCCGGTCTTTACCCGGTCAAAATACGTCAGGTCCAATTCCATGATATGGGAAAAAAGATCATTGCGTATCCCCTTTTCAACATCCCTTGCAGATTCCATGAGCAGCATTCTCCACCCATACCTGAGGCCTGCCATGGCAAGGCCCAAACCGGCAATGATAAGACATTGCTGGATGAGAACGGATCGGTCCACATGGGCTGAGGCCAGGGTGTCCACTGCAATTTTAATGATCTGGGGAATGGCGAGCTGGGCAATGTCCACAAGGATCATGAAGCAAATGCCTGCCAGGATTTTACCCAGGTTTTTTTTAAAATATGGAAGGATGAGTTTCAATATCTATTTCCTGAAAAATGCTCAAAGCCCTGTTTTGCCAGTTTTTGAGTGATTTTTATTGGCCATTATTTTA
>JAOZST010000141.1:5992-9727 GCA_029939535.1 Desulfobacteraceae bacterium
TTTTATTGGCCATTATTTTAATGACCAGTACAAAATTCCTGATTCGTCTTTTTTATCAATAATTTTGATTAAATTATACACGAATTGTAATTGCCACCACAATGGGTGTCAAGGCAATTGCTATGTTTTATTACTTGTCACTGTGCATATATGCGGCTGGGGCCTTTGTATTACTTCAGTCATAACACAGAAGAATTATACATTTGACTTTGATAAATTTGATTGGTGGAACAGTTTTGAAATAATTTCGACCTGTACGGATAGTCTAACCGCTGATATGGCTAAAAGCTGACCGCACAGGTAAAAATTGTTTCCAGGGGTTTATAAAATTGAACTTTATTTTTATTGCTTTAATTCATTTGAAAAATCAAGTAGTTATAATATTTTGAACTATGTTTGTGCTCTTAGGTGTTCAAAAAAATAAACTTTTCCAAGGAAAAATAGCCTGCATTAAGTATAGGCGGGAAAGGGCAGAAAGGGCAAATTAAATAATTTGGGGAAAAATTAGTTGCAAAAACAAGACCTTGCATATATTCCATGGGACATTTTTATCCCATGGCATGGGATTTGCTGTAATATCTATTCAGAATAAACAATAAATTTATTTTCATCTTTTTTTCCTTTTCCAAAAAAGGCTGCCCAAAATCAATCAGGCAGCCTTTTTTGGTTTTGCGTGTGTTTTTGGATACCTGAAGATAATTGACAGAATATGCCTGGATAGACTAAATAAAAACTGCATATATAGAAGTTTATGTCAAATTTGGGGAAGAAAAAAAAGAGAATCTAAGGAATTCATAAATGTCTTTTTTTAAAAATCAAGAATCCATAAGCCTTCTGGATATTAATCAGATTGATTTTTTTTCCGTGCTGAATCGCCTGGATGATGGTGTGATTATTGCGGATATTAACGGGATCATTCTTTTTTATAACACTGCCCAGTCCAAAATTGACGGATTGGTGTCAGAGGAGGTGATCGGGCTCAAGGTGACGGATATTTATGAACTCAACAACCGCACCAGCATGATCATGCAGGCAATTTACAAGCATGCTGCCATTAAAAACCGGGCTTTTTTCTACCGGACCAGTTCTGGAAAGGTGGCCAGCACCATTACCAGCGTTTATCCCCTGTTCAAAGGAGAAAACATCAACGGGGTGATCTGTTTTGTCAAAGACTATGAGCTGCTCCAAAGGTCCACGCCCATGACAACCATTACCGAATGCCGGCCAGACATGGGCAATGGAACCCAGTACATTTTTGCCGACCTCATTGGCGGTAGCCAGGCCTTCCAGCGGGTGGTGGGCGTGGCCAGAAAGGCGGCGTCTTCTTCTTCTCCCATCATGATCCAGGGAGAAACCGGTACTGGCAAGGAGCTCTTTGCCCAGTCCATTCACAACCACAGTCAGCGCAGGGAGCAAAAATATGTGGCTGTTAATTGTGCGGCCATCCCCCATGACCTGTTGGAAGGAATGCTGTTCGGCATCACCCGGGGGGCTTTTACAGGTGCCATGGACAAGCCCGGCCTCTTTGAAATGGCCCATGGCGGTACTCTGTTTCTTGATGAACTTCTGGCCATGCCTGTAGACCTTCAGGCAAAGTTGTTAAGAGCCCTCCAGGAAAAAAGGGTCCGCAAGCTGGGTTCTTCCAGGGAAACCCCTGTGGATGTAAAGGTCATCAGTTCCGTGAGCAAGGATCCCCGGACTGCCATACGGGAAAACAATTTGCGTACAGATCTGTTTTACAGGCTGGGGGTAGTCATGATCAAACTTCCTCCTCTGCGTGAGAGACAAGACGGTATGCACGAACTGGTTAACCATTTTATTGAGAAATACAACAATTACCCATGTTAAAGAAATCTCCAGGAATGTTTTTGAATTGTTTGCTGCCTATCAATGGCCTGGAAACCTCAGGGAGCTGGAGCATTTGATAGAAGGGGCCATGAACATGGCAGGCCAGGAGGAGATCATTGGGCTGGAACATTTTACACCCGGTATAGATTGTCTGGAACAGGTTGATTTTACCTATCAGGATATCCCGTTTTCCATGGCTGGAAATATGGTCAGTCCCCTGATGGAGGGGGCTGGTAAAAAATCTGATCCAACCTTGTCCCAAGACTTACGGCATGTTTAAAGGGTTAAATCAATATAAAAAAGAAAATAATGAATAACGACCTGTCTTTGGGCTTGCCTTTTAGGATTACAGAAGGTATTTAACAAAAAAAAAAGAAGGAGTAATCCCTCTTATAAGGAGAAACAACAATGTATGATCGAATGCAGGAACTGAGTACCGAAAACATGGAAAAGATACATTCCTCTGCCATGGATCTTTTAAAGAATACCGGTGTTGCCTTTAATGAAGAAGAGGCCATTGAAATTTTCAAGGCTGCAGGACATCGGGTGGAAGGAACCACAGTTTTTTTTGAAGAATCTGATATTCAAAAGGCATTGAAAACAGCACCCAGTCGTTTTACTGTCCATGCCAGAAATCCGGAAAAAAGCGTGGAAATCGGGGAAGATGATTTTGTGTTTCTGCCCGGATACGGGGCTCCCTTTGTCATGGATGCCCAGGGCAACCGCCGTCAGGCCTCCATGGAAGATTATGATAATTTCTGTAAACTGATCCAGACTTCCCCCTACATCAATATGAACGGCTGGATGATGGTGGAACCTGCGGACATGCCCCATGATACTGTACATCTGGACCTGAACCTATCCAACATGCTCTTGTGCGACAAGCCTTTTATGGGAAGCCCGGTCTCCCGCCAGGGAGCATTGGACGGTATTGAAATGGCCGGTATTCTCTGGGGAGGCAAGGAAAATATCATGGATAAGACCGTGTCTGTATCCCTGATTAATTCATTGTCCCCTTTGCAGTTTTCCGATGAAATGGTCGGCGCCCTTATTGAGCTTGCCCGCCACAATCAGGCCTGTGTGGTTGCCTCTTTGATCATGGCCGGGGGTTCCGGTCCTGTGACCCTGGACGGGGTACTGGCACTTCAGAATGCTGAAATTCTAGCCGGCATCACCCTGGCCCAGCTGGTGAGGCCGGGAGCTCCGGTGATCTATGGTTCCACCTCCTCTGCCATGGACATGAAAACAGGAGCACTGTCCATTGGTGCGCCTGAATTGTCCAAAAATATTCATCTGGTGGCCCAGATGGCAAGATTTTATAACCTTCCTGCCAGGTCAGGAGGGGGGCTTACCGATGCCCTGGCTGTGGATGCCCAGGCTGGAGCTGAATCTGCCCTGGCCCTTTCCACGGCAGCCAGAAGCGGGATTAATTTTATACTCCACTCCTGCGGTATCCTGGGTTCCTATATTGCCATGAGTTTTGAGAAGTTTCTGGTTGATGAGGAGGTTTGCGGCATGGTGAGGAACATGATACATCCTTTGGCTGTCACCGATGAATCCATTGATCTTGATGTGATAAAAGAGGTGGGAATCGGCGGCCAGTACCTGACCCATCCCAAGACATTCAAATTGTGCAGGACTGAATTTTTCATGCCCACTCTCATGAGCCGGAAAAATCCCGATGCCTGGGACAAAGAGGGTAAAAAAAGGATAGATGAAATTGCTGAAGACAAGGTGGCCCAGCGTCTGGCCTCCTATGAAAAACCGGACATTGACCCGGACATTGAAAAACAATTAAATGATTATGTTGAAAAACGCAAAAACAATTAAAGGAGAAAAAAATGACTGATTTTAATGCAATGATTGATGCCCTGGTTTCCTGTGACA
>JAOZST010000142.1:0-9724 GCA_029939535.1 Desulfobacteraceae bacterium
GTTTTCTGATCCAGGAAAAGCCGCATGGAATCTATTCTGGTTTTTGCTGTTCCCTGGGCAGACTCATTTTTGGATCCCAGGGGAAAAAAGGCAAAGGGCTGGGGAACAGGGACATTGATTCCCACATTTCCCACATCCGCCTGTTTGATGAATTTGCGGGCCAGGGCTCCATCCGGTGTAAACACACATGCGGAATGCCCATAATCATCTTTGTTATTGATCAGATCCAAAGCCTCATCCATGTCCTTTACCCTTATAAGGTTGGCCACAGGGCCAAAGGATTCTTCCCTGGCAATGAACATATCCGGATCAACATTTTCAAATACAGTGGGGCCGACAAAAAAACCCTTTTCATGGCCTTTAACCTTTACGTTCCTGCCATCCAAGAGGAGTTTAGCGCCATCGGCAACTCCTCTGTCTATGAAATCAATGATATTTTGACGACCTTTTTCAGAAACCAGAGGACCCAGTTCTGTGCTTTCATCGAGGCCATATCCCATTTTCATGGCTGCAGATGCTTTCACAAAAGCTTCTTTTACTTCATCATAAACCCCATCCGTAACCAGCAGATTATCGGCTCCCAGGCATCTTTGACCAGCCATACCAAAGCATCCCCGTAAAAGTCCGTTCACGGCTGCATTTATATCCATGCCTTCCATCAAAAGCACATGGTTTTTACCATTGCCATTAATGGAAGCTTCCTTGCCAAGCTCTCCGGCCCGGGCAAATAATTTTCTTCCCACACCTGTTGAGCCGATAAAACCCACACCCTTTACATGGGGATGGCTTAAAATTTTATCATTGACCTTTCGGCCTCCATATACAAGATTCACAAGCCCGGGGGGAAAGCCTGAAACTTCCTGGGTCACCTCAAATATTGCCTGGGCGCAGACAGGATCATCCGTACTGGGGCTTACAATCACAGGACAGCCACTGGCAAGAGCATAGGGCACATAGGATGACCATGCATGCATGGGGATATTGTTGGGAGTAATAATAAGAAAAACCCCCCTGGGTTCCCAATAAAGGGTCTGGTCCAATCCTCTGGCAAGATCACTGACATATTCTCCCTTGGTCAGAAGAAGAAGAGCGGAGCAGGCAGATTCTATATTTTCAATGCATCTGCGAATCGTCCCATTGGCTTCACCAATGGTTCGGCCGTGATCCTGTACAAGGATTCTGGCAAGCCAGTCAAACTTTTCCTCAAACTTCTGCCGTAAATCAAAAAGATGGCGAACCTTGTCCCTGACAGGTACCTCACCCCATGTTTTCATGGCTGCATGGGCAGATTCTATGGCCTGGTTTACCTCCTGGTCTGTTGCCGGGGAAAATGTTGCAATTGCCTCGCCTGTGGCAGGATTGAAACTTTCATAAATATCCGTTGATTCGGACTCAATCCACTGACCATTCACATATTGCTTTAATTTTCCATAATTTTGCTGCACTTCTTTCAAAACTGCCATTTAAATATCCTTTCTATTATTATCTGATATTCCATTATCATATAAAATTGGTTTAATTTTTAAAATTCTGTCCTGATGAATCAAAAAGGCCCGGCATCTTTATTAAAAAATTCATGGCATCAAGCACATGCTCTTTCATAATCCTGCAGGCATTTTCTGCATCCCTTTCCAAAATTCTTTCAACAATTTTCCTATGGTATTTTGCCGATTTTGCCAGATGGTTCTTATCGTGCAAAGTCTGATAACTGAATCTTCGTATCTGTTTGTGAAGATTGGTAGCAATCATCTCCAGACGGTTGTTCCCCCCAATACTCATGATGCGGATATGAAATTTACGGTGAAACTTCTGATAGTTGAGAATATCGGAAGAATCTTTATGTATACAATCCTCCATTTTCCGTACCAGGTTATCCAACTCTTCCAGCTGGGCACCTGTAATCCGTTCCAGTGCAAGCTCCGTGGCCATGGCATAGAGGCTTGCTTTCAACATATAAACCTCAATCACATCCGCCTTACTCATTTCAACGACAAAAACACCTTTCCGTGGTTTTTTTATTACAAGACCTTCGCTTTCCAGGGCTTTAAACGCCTCCCGAACCGGGGGTCGGCTTATATCCAGTCTCGTGGCAATTTCATCTTCCTTTATCTGTTGGCCAGGCTTTAAATCATCCATAACAATCCATTTTTCCAGATACCGTTTGGCCATATCAGTCAAGGATTCTACCTTCATATTTCTCCTGATCTTATTATAATTTACAATCAACTTTTATTGGTTTCAGGGCAAAAAAAATGTTTATTGTATACAATTTATAAGTTATTCCTGTCAAGGAAATAGCTAGGATTATTTCATAATCCATTATAGTAAATATGATAAACTATTTCCTTTACAGTGTTGATTTGCCTAACAAAGTTTTCCATCTGCCTGTTTAATAATTTCAGCCATCTGGCTTTTCGTTTCCAGGGAAAGTTCAATGGGACCTGCATCTTTCATAAGAGTACCCAGATATTCACTTACCCTGGTATTTAAGTCTTTGCTGCCGTTATCGGCCCAAGTGTCCCGTGTCAACCTGGTAAAATTAACGGGCTTCACCACGTCTCTGCAATGTTTTAATGTATGGGCACAGGTGAGGAATTCCCCCCCGTAATCTACGTTCATCAATTCATCCCATGCCAGCTGGTCATCATCAAATTCCATTTCCTGAATAATAGCCTTTGTCATTTTAAAAATCTCATTGTCAATGGCCAGAGCCACAGGGCTGACAGAACATGCCACCTCCAACTGGCCGGCCCCGCCAAGAACACTTGCACCGCTGGAAGCGATGAGCATTGCCCGCATGGATCTTTCCACCATTCCCTGGCCGTCAATATCCGGAGAATCACTTCCAGAGCCATAGGTGTGGGCAGGAATATTAAATGCGTCCTGCATCAATTGGACAAAAAAAGCAGACTGACGAAGGGATTCCACGCTGGACTGGAGACTTTTTCCCGTACTCATATCACCGGAAAACTGTAATGAGGTCGCAATAAATGGTGTTCCCTCCTGAACGACCTGGGACACAGCCAGCATGGCCAGGCATTCAACGGCTGAAAGAAGTACACTGCCGCCTGCGGTAAACGGGCCTGTCATACCTGAGCCAGGAAGACTGCAGCCCTGTAATGCACACCCATGGTCGGCAGCCTGGAGTATGATTTCCATGTCCATCCATTTAAACATCAAGGGGCTCAAGGAGCAGGCAATCCAGCTTGCAAGGGGATTTTCCCGAAGCTGGGCTTCACCCCCTGCAGCAGCCTTTAAAAGCTTCATCAGGTATTCAACACTTTCTCCTGTATAGGGTTGAATCCATATATGTTTTTCAGCATTTTCCAGCATGGTCTTTAATGCATAAATATCCGCTGTGGCCGGGGGCGCGTCATCGGGCACCAGAAAAGGAATAAAATCAATATGCTCCAGTCGATCTCCCAATTGTGCCCAATAGGCCAGATCCTTTAAAGTGACCCTCCTGAATTCATTGGTCTCAGGGTCCAGCCAGTTTTGCCCTCCAGTACACACCCGGGTATGAAACAATCCCCGGAGATGGGGAAAATCCAGATTAAATTTTTCTTTTCTCCCCTTTAGTTGAAATTTTTTTGGAGCTTTTTCAATCTGTTCTTCCATAAATTTTCTTGGGAACAATACAATTTCTCTATCAAAATCAACTATTGCACCCTGTTTTTCGAGCAACTCCATTACAGGCCGGTGATTCATCTTTACGCCTTTTTTTTCCAGCAAAGTAAAAATCTTGTCCTTAAGCAACCTAAGCTGGTCTTGATTATAGTATCGCAATCTGGGATTAAAACTCATTGTATATATCTCCATAATTTATTTTGCTTATTATCCTGTACAATTTTTCTGATCCAACAATATGCCTACCCTTAATCAGCCTCCTTTTAAAATTCCCGGCAGCCACAAGGCAATCTGGGGGAAAAGAAAAAGAAGCAGTACATTGATATAGATGGGAATTAAAAAAGGCAGGGAACCTTTGACAATAGTGCTCATGGGGTGCCAGGGCACGACACCTCTCAACACAAAAAGGCTTAATCCAAAGGGCGGCGTGATGGTACTCTGCTCTCCGGCCATTACATAAACGATACCCCACCAGATAGGATTAATATCAAGGCCGATGATAACCGGCATTACAAAGGGAAAGGTTAAAAACAGCATGGACCATGAATCAAAAAACATTCCCATGAAAAAATACATCACAAAAAACAAGATCATGATTCCATACTTGCCAATGGGAAGGGCAATGACAAATTCCTGGATCATGGGAATTATCCCGGCAGAATTAAACACATGGGAGATCAAGGTGGACATGGCCATAATGAACAGGGAAAAAGCAGTTACCTTAACCGTATCCAGGAGAGACTGACTGATAATGGCCAGGGTCAGTTTTCTGTAAGCCAGGGTAAGCAGAATACTTAAAAAAGCTCCCAGCCCTGCTGCTTCTGTGGGTGTCATAAAACCGCCAAATATAGCTCCCAGCACTCCAAAAATAACCCCTGCAAAGGGTAGTACATCCAAAAGAGCCCGCAGCCGGACATTTAAAGGATATTTGACAGTCTCAGGAGCAAGGGAAGGGTCCAGCTTCACCTGGACAATAATGGTGATAATAAACAGGAACATCAGGGTAATGCCTGGAATCAGGCCTGCCGCCAGAAGATCAACAATGGAAAGACCCTGCCAGCTCCCATAGAGAATCAAAAGAATACTGGGAGGGATCAATGGCGCAAGCACGGTTCCCGAGGCAATGGAGCCCAGAGCAAGTTTGGGAGAATATTTTTTTTCCTCCATTACCGGAAATGCGATTTTTCCGAAAGTAGCAGTTGCTGCTATGGTAGAACCGCACATGGCACCAAAGATAGCATTGCCGCATATAACGGAACATGCAAGCCCTCCGGGAAGGCTGCCCACCCATTTTTCAATGGCGTTGAAAAGGCTGGCATTAACACCGGTATTCCCCAGGATTCCCCCCATAAAAACAAACAAGGGCAAGGCTGTAAGAGTAAAGGAGTTAAGGGACCCAAAGCAGGTCTCAGCAATCTGTCCAACGGGCTGATCCACATACCATAAAAGCCCTGTAACAGCTACAATCCCAACTGACCAGCCTATCTCAAGCCCTGAGACTAACAAAAGGAAAAGCAGCCCTACCAATAATAGTGCAATGATTATACTTGTTAGCATCACTTATTCCCCTTTGCATTCTCGCCCGGCTCGTTGTCCTTATCTGGAAAATTTCGCAAACTATTCATGGTTTTTATGATTTCCGCTATAAATTGCAATAGAAGAAGGATGGATCCAATGAGTAAAATTGATTGTGGATATACAAGGGGAGTCCGCAGCCAGCTGCCGCTTCGAGATTCAAAAAGTAAAGAGTCCTGTAATAAATTATAACTCCCCAGAATCAACGGCCAGCAAAAGGCAGTGGCCATGAGCAAGGTTAAAAATCTCAGCCACTCCCTTATTTTTTTTGGCAGCATATTGATAACCAGTTCCACCCTTACATGGCCACCCTCTTTCCAGGTATAACCCAGCCCCATGAAGGTTATGGAGACCAGAAGATATCCTCCTAATTCATCTGCCAGGGAAAGGGGGGACTGCAGAAGATATCTTGCCAGGACCTCCACCATCACCATCACCATAAGTAAAAATATCAGCCAGCCCTGGAGTTTACCTCCTAAAAAATCGGTAACCTTTTCAATTATCTCTACAAATTTGCCCATATTTACACCTTGATAACGATTCATAGCAGCAACATCAAAATCTGGTTTGCAGGATTATATATAACCCTTATTTTTAAGTCGCCCCGGGCAAAGCCCGAGGCGACCTGAAATATTATTTTCCGTCAAAAGCCCTGTATTTAGCAACTGCATCTTTTACATATTTTAATAATTCCACTCTTTTGGATTTCCATGGGCCTTTCACATTTATCCATTCCTGTTCCACAAGATCTGCACTTGCTTTGATCTGTGCCTGTTCGCTGTCATCAAATCTTGTTCTTTTTACTCCTGAAAGATCGACTGTATCTAGGCTCATAACATATTCCGCAGTTGTGGAAAGGCTTACCATCTGCTGTAATTGATGACCTGTTTCCATTAAAATTTTCTGAAGGTCCGGGGGCAGTGAATCATATTTTTTCTTATTGATAAGAGTTACAGCAGTCCAGGTTGGAGATAGAGGTGTGGTGGTAAAATATTTTGACACTTTTCCAAGACCAATGGAATACCCATAACCAAGGCTGGTTAAAACACCGTCAATGGTACCTGCCATCATTGCCGGAGCAAGTTCAGAGCCGGCAATGGTCACAGGGCTTGCTCCAAGGGCACTTACCCCTTTTGTGGGCAGATAACCACCTACCCGGATCTTCATCCCCTTTAGATCTTTCAATGTTTTTATCTCTTTGTTGCTCCAGATACCATTGGCAGGGTCCCATTGGGTGACAAACCAGAATTTTAAATTATATTTTGCCAGGGTTTCATCATAAATTTTTTGAACCTTTTTATCATTGTAAACTGCCAGTTCTTCGGCAAGGCCTTTAACCGGATCAGCATTCACGATTCCAGGAATTTCGCCCCAGTTCCAGATGGGGTATGTGCCTGAAAGCCAGGGCATTGCAATATCTCCCATATCAGCCTTACCTTTGGCCACTGCTGTAAAAAGTTCTGAGGACGTAAACATTCTGGAAATAATTTCTAATTGAATACGTCCCTGGCTGCGTTCATGGAGAATTCGCTGCATCTCACCAAGGGGCCGATAAATTTGAGAAGCCCGAAACTTTGGACCCCAGATATCATTCCATGCAAATTTTAATTTATAGACTTTTGTACCCGCGCAAAACCCAGTTATTGATGTTATTAAAATTACCGATAAAACCACAACCATTCCCATTAAACTGATTCTCATTTTGTGAATCATACTGCCTCCTTAATTTGTTGAAATTATCCCTGATTATCCATTGTTCCCAAATATTTGGTTGGCTCTTTGGTCGGCTCTATTGATTAGAATTCTATCTTTGATGTGCCTCCTGGTTTTTCGTGGGTTTGCTTGAAAAAAGGCTGCTTTGTATATTGTATACAATAGACATTTTTTCTTGTCCAGAAAAATCTGCATTTTATTTGTTGTCTTTATTTGTTGTCAAAGGCAAATAAATTTCCCTGTTCAATGGTCTTGGTAAGAAAATAAAATTCCAAACTATTGATATTACCGTCAACTACAGGTATGAATAATTGTCCAGAGGCTAATGCAATGGAATAAACAAATGGGGCAGGCTGAATAAAGCCTCCCATAAAATTATAAAAGAGAAAAACCTTTTTATTATGATTCAAAGTATTCTTGATAATGATCTGTATAAATTTACCATGCAACAGGCTGTCCACATGCTCTATCCCAGAGCCCAGGTGGAATATGAATTTACCAACAGGGGAAACACTCCTTTTCCCGATGGATTTGCATCCAGGCTCAAGACCAAGATTGAAGAAATGGCAAGCCTCTCCTTGTCAAAAGAACAAAAAACCTATCTGGAAGACACTTGCTATTTCCTCACCCCGGTCTACCTTGATTTTCTGGAAACCTATTCCTATGATCCAAGGGAAGTAAGCATAAACCAGGACAAAGGTGATTTTTCTTTATTGGTCAAAGGTCCCTGGTATAGAACCATCCTCTGGGAGGTTCCGTTGATGGCCCTGATCAGTGAGACCTTTTTTTCCATGACTGCTCCCGGCACCCTTCCCCTGAAAGACATTAAGACAATCAACAAAAGCAAAGCAGCAATACTGGCTGAAAATAATGTGCGGTTTGCAGATTTTGGGACAAGACGACGATTTTCTTCAAACACCCAAAAAATGATGATCACAGATATCCTGAGCAATAAACACAATACCCTCATCGGAACCAGCAATGTCCACCTGGCCAAAGAATTCAACATCAAACCAATTGGTACCATGGCCCATGAATGGGTGATGTTCCATGCAGCTCTGGTTGGCTATAAAATGGCCAATACCCTGGCAAAAGATGCCTGGATTAAAGTGTTCAAGGGGGACCTGGGAATTGTCCTGACCGATACCTATACCACAGATGTTTTTTTATCTTCCTTTGATACATACAATGCCAAGCTTTTTGACGGGGTACGGCACGATTCAGGCGACCCCATTGACTTTATCAATAAAATCATCCATCACTATGAAAAGCATCGTGTTGACCCCAGCACCAAAACCATTGTATTTTCAGACGGTCTTAATATAGATAAGGCCGTTGCCATTCATAATGAATGTAAAGGAAAAATAAGGGACTCCTATGGTATCGGCACCAACCTTACCAATGATGTGGGGGAAATCCCCTTAAATATCGTAATCAAATTGTCCCGGTGCCAGACCGGTCCTGGAAAACCATGGCAGCATACGGTCAAACTTTCCGATGACAAGGGAAAAAATACAGGAAACCAGTCAGAGGTTGAAACCTGTATGAAAATTCTGAATGTTCCCGAACAATAATCCCAATAGATAAAATGCCTAAAAAATCCCCTGTTTCATCCAGGATTCAAAATCCAAAGGGATATGCCTGGGCGGCAAAGGCTCTGGGGGTGGTACTGGTACTGATTCCGATACTGGTACTGATTCTGATTCTGGTTCTGGTTTCGGTAGTGATTCCGGATTTTGGGAAACAGGCTCTTTTTCAATCATTTCCAAAGGCTTTGCCTGAAGTAAAAGCTGCTTTATCTCACCCACCTCATCAAGGAGCAGGGAAATCTTATTTTCAATGAAGGACAGCCGGTTCTGAAGTTCAGCCTGGTCTTTGCTTTCTTCCTGGATTCTCTGGGTGGTACTGCCCTGGGCCTGGCCCGAATCAGATTTATATCGGTCAGTTTTATATTGGGCAGATTCATATTGGGCTTGCCTGTCCCCCATGGTTCTTTTTCCGGCACCTGTCCCGGTCCCTGCCCTGGTTGAAAGCCTGGTTTGTTTTTGATCTGAAAGAAACTCCAGGCACTGGTCCCAGAACAATTCCATTGGCATGTCTGCCTTGTTCTTTTGATTTTTTGACAGTTTTATTGCAATGGAACGAATGCATCTGGAGGCATCGGTATCTGGAAACAGCATGAAAAAAGGTATCTGGGAGACCACGGAAATGGAAACATTCTTATCCCGGGCCACAATGCCTAAGGGAGAAATCTTTATTGGAAGAAACCTGTGCACGGTTTCCTTTAGTCTTGCATAGGCATTTTTAGCGGAGGCTGCTGTTTTCACCTGATTGATCACCACCTTTACCTCAGGGAGACTCTTGTTTCTGGAAAGCACCTTTAAAAGGGAATAAGCATCGGTAAGTGAAGTAGGTTCCGGGGTTGCCACAAGAATCATCTCATGGGATGCCCGACAAAATGACAAGACCTGGGAGGAGATTCCAGCCGAGGTATCAAGGATAAAATAGTCGTAGGTTGAAAGCGCCAGAAATGAATTAATCAGCCTCTTTGACTCTGCCGGGGCCAGGTCGGCCATCTTTTCAACCCCTGAACTGCCGGGGATGATATCAATGCCCTGGAAATTTCTGATCATGATATCCCCAAGGGAATGCTCCCCGCAGAGGACATCCTCAAGCCCATGCTCGGGAAATATTCCGGTAAGTATATTCACATTGGCAAGCCCAAGATCTGCATCAAAAAGACAGACCCTGTTACCTGCCGCTGCCAGAGCCAGGGACAGATTCAGGCTGATACTGGTTTTTCCCACGC
>JAOZST010000143.1:0-9716 GCA_029939535.1 Desulfobacteraceae bacterium
TATAAGCAAAACAAGTGGGAGCCACAGCACAGTGCCAATGCTGTTCAACAAGAAACCCTATGACAACAACGATGTCCGCCTGGGTTTAAAGTATGCACTGGATAGAGAAGAGCAGGTAAAGAAAATACTAAAGGGTTATGGTTCAGTGGGTAATGACCACCCCATAGCGCCTAATCTAAAATATTATGCTGAAGGGCTGCCCCAGAGAACTTTTGATCCTGATAAAGCTAAATATCATATGAAAAAAGCCGGAATGCTGGACCATACCTTTCCACTTCATACCTCTGATGGGGGCTTTGCAGGTGCGGTTGATTCAGCCCTTCTTTACCAGCAAAGTGCTGCAAAAGCCGGCATTAAAATTCAGGTCGTCAAAGAACCAAGTGATGGCTATTGGAGCAATGTCTGGATGAAAAAAGCCTGGAGCATGAGTTATTGGAGTGCTCGTCCTACAGTAGATTTGATGTTTACTACGGCCTATGCAGGAGATGCAAACTGGAATGAAACCTATTGGAAAAACGATCGGTTTAATAAGTTGCTTGTGGATGCACGGGCTGAGCTGGATGAAAAAAAACGTGGTGAAATGTATTATGAAATGCAAAAAATTGTCAGTGATCAAGGGGCAACTGTCGTTCCCATGTTCTCTGATATTGTTGTGGCTGCAAACAAGAAACTTAGTTATGAGAATTTCGGTGCCGGTCTGGATTTGGATGATGCCAGAGGCCATGAGCGGTGGTGGTATAAATAGATTTTTGAAAGGGTAAATTATTGTTGTGAATCCGCAGTCGCTAGAATAAATTGCCTTGGATATTATTTGACAAAAATATCCAATGAACAAAAAATACTTGATGATTCGATTTTATTGTTTAATTTTCAAAAATACAAAATAATCCTATCATCAAGTATCAAGCAAAAAGTATTAAACAAAAAAATGAAAGGTGACAATGAATGAGCCCGGATGAAATATTAGAATCATATCTGCCAATGGTGAATTTTATTGCAAACGTTTATGGTAACCATTGTGAGGTTATCCTCCATGACTTGAGAAAACTTGAAAATTCCATCATTGCGATAAAAAATAATCATATAACAGGTAGAAATGTAAACGATACAATTACAGATTTTGCATTGGATATTATTCATAAAGAAAAATATAAAAATGAGGATTTTATCTGTAATTATAGTGGAAAAACAGAAGATGGAAGAAAAAACATAAGAGCTTCTACTTATTATATTAGAGATGAAGAAAATAATTTAATCGGTCTGCTTTGTGTTAACGTAGATATTACAGCTTTAATAAATGCCCGTAAAGTTATTGATGATTTTGTCATGGCCGGTGAGACCATTGAAACAAAGGAACAGGAAAATTTCAGTCTGAGTATAAACGATCATGTCAGTTCTTTGATCATTCAAACCTTGGCTGAGTTTGAAACTGCGCCTCTGCGTATGACCATGGCAGAAAAAAAACAGATTGTTAAAAACCTTGAAAGCAAGGGAGTTTTTATGCTGAAAGGTGTAGTAAATGAAGTGGCCAGATCTTTAAAAGTATCTGAACAGACTGTTTACAGGTATTTAAAAGAACTGGAAAAAAATTCAGTGGTTCCCGGTTAACGTAATTTTAAAATCCCTACAGGATTTTATTCTCAGGCACCTCAGCCGAATCTTGTACTGGGACTGCATGATTTTTTAGAAACTATCTTCTTTTTGGGATGTTCCTTAAAATAAAGTTTATCCTTTAAAAGGTGACATTTTTTATATTTAATTCCACTACCACACCAGCAGGAATCATTCTTCCCGGGTAATATTTCAGGAGGAATTCCCCCGTTATTTTTGAAAAGTTTACTGAACCAGCCCATAAAACATTCTCCAATTTTAAAAAAATTATAATCCCCATGAAAATAAGATGAAATTTCATTTTGTAAAGAGATGCTATTTTACAAAATGATTAAATCTCGATTAAATTGATGCGGTCGAAAAAAAAGCTTATCTGAAAGCAGGGAGCTTTAGATTATTTATCATGAATTTTCCCTGCCTGAATTTTGCATATATCTTGACAGAATTTCCCGGTAAATGTTACTTGTCATTTTAAAAAATTAAAAAAAAATTACTTCCGGTAAAGAGAGGAATTATGAACACGACCTCCAGGCAGCAAAAGAATCTGATCTCCCAATGGGCCTTTGATACTCGTCCAATTCTTGGCAGGCTTCATTTATGGCTTGAAAATATTAAAATAGAGTGGATAAAGGGACAGCCCCAGGATGAAATGCAGGATTCAATCTCCTTTGTGGATAACAGAACGGAAAAGATGCTGGCCATGACCTCGGCAGTTACCGCCCTTGGGACCAAACTCTTTGGTCGTTTCGGTGAAGGGGCTGGATTAAACAAAAAACAACTCAACCTGGTTAAAAAAGATGCAGATGCCATATCTGCATATGCCATGAGCGAAAGCCTGTGGTATCTTTCCCGTACCCTGCCTGAAAATCATGCCATCATGGTCTGCCTGGGCGAAGGCCTCATGCCCAAGGGAGGTGAAACGCTGGAAATGGGAGCCAATCCCCTGCTTGGGTTTGGGCGGGTATATGCCAGACCTGAAGTTGCCAAATTTCTTGATAATTGTGTATTAAAACTTATCAATGACCCGACATACAAATGGGAAGACTTCAAACGGGCCATTGCATTAAAAGATATTACCGTATGGGGGGCTGCCATTGACACCCTTGAAAACACATCCAGATTTGCCCTTGGTGAGGTAACCGGCCCCTTAAGCATTCTTCACCTTTTTGATCAGCCCCTGGCAATCACTGACCAGTATGAAGGATATATCGGCAACCTGGTCCTGCCCAAAGAAGTCGTGGAAACAGCTGCAGACGATTCCCTTCTGGTTAACTATTTTACTCCCAGGGGCAAGGTAATGGATGCAATTACCATGACCTATCCGGGCATTAAACCAGGTAATGTACATGTCTGGACCCTTCAGGGGGAAAACAGGGAACCCAGAATTGGAAAATTATGGGAAGAATGGGAATCTGTTGGTGCCCATCTGGTGGATGGTAACTGGACTTTGCCAACGGGATACAGCCCTTTTACTGATTCAGGCACCTATGCACCCACCTTTGCCGTAAAAACATGGAAAGATGAAAACAATGAAATTCACCTTTTTCTGGTTGACGGGTATGCAGCCTCGGCTGAAGCCATCCAGGCAGCCAGTCTTTCTTCCATCCTGAATCTGGATGTCTCTCTGGCTGTTTTGTCTTCAAAATTTCACCTCCGATACGACAGGGATGCTGCCAGCATGAAACTGGATCCCGATGCCATGGATTTTTCAAGCCGCCTGAAAAAAGAAGTTTTTACCGACGATGTCGAGGATGACATCAGAGATAATCTGGTTGAAATCTACCGGGATAGTATCTGCGAAGCAAGGGATGCCGGCATCCCTTTAAAAAAGAAAACTATTTCCGCCGACGACCTTATTGCGGGGAAAAAATGGCAGACCCTTGCCACGGCTGGGTATATGCTGCCAGACCCCTATACTGGAGCCCCAGGCGTTACCCAGGTATCTGAAGACACCTATGAGGTCATGGTGAGAATGACCTCTGAAAAAGGGGACAAACTTATCACCTTTTCTTTAAGGCTCCTTGAACCCTTTGACCAGAGCAAGCTGGTCTTCACTCCCCTGCTTAACCGGTTTCTAAAAGGGGAAAACTTTTTGACCCGGGCAGTGAAAATTTCCGATTCCGGAAGGATCAGAAATGAGCTACAAACATTGTGCACCGATGCCCTGGAACATTTTGACAACAAAGTATTACTTAGATTTGAAAAAATTTCCAAAGCCACCATTTGCGAGGAAGAGCAGATAATTCTTCGCAAAATATTGAAATGGTATAAAAAGAATTACCCCATCTGGTTTGAATGGCTTGAATTGGACTCTTGAACCTGAATATTGAACCTGGCGCTCTGTCGCGTTGGCTGTTAGCTAAAAGCTAATAGCTATACTATTGAATCAGACCTGTAAACCTGACAGATAAAAATAAGGAAACAAAAATAAAATGGAACAATTTGAAATATTATTTCCGGGAAATAAAAAAATTGATGTTAAATTTAACGACTTTCTGGTTAAAACAGACCAGGCCAGGCAAAGCGGAGGAGATGAAACAGCTCCTGAACCATTTGACCTGTTCCTGGCTTCCCTGGGTGCCTGTGCCGGGATTTATGTCAAATCATTCTGTGATGTCCGAAAACTGAACACCAGGGCAATGAGGCTTTTCCTTTCAGCCTATTTCAATGAGGGCCAGAAACTGCTGGACCGAATTGAGATCACTCTTCATGTGGAACAGGCCTTTCCGAAAAAATATATAAAACCCATCATAAAAGCAATGAACACATGTGCAGTTAAAAACCAGCTCCATCCAGATATCAACACAGAGACAAGGGTGATTTACCTGGAAAATTAACGTCCTGGGTGGGCCTGGGTGGGAAAGAAAAGACAGGTTAAATTGTTTTGATATTTTTTTCTATATTGATACGTTCAATACTCAGGATGGCATGTTTTTTAACATTTAAAATATGCCGGGCCAGAACAGCCTGGGCATTTTCAATATTACCGGCTGCTATATCCTCATACAGGCGAATATGTTCAGAATCCACTGTTTCCATGGGGGTGACAAATAAAATATTGCCCCTGTATTTCAGGTATAAAAGGTCAAATAAAAATTTCAGGGTATTGATCTGAATCCGGTTACCAGACAATTCCGCCAGGACCAGGTGGAACTCCATGTCCTTTAATAATCGGTCTTTCAGATAGATGTCCCGCACAGCATCCAAATGGTTGTTCAGGGCTTTTTTTAATTTATTCAACCCCTTTTTGGTGATGGATGAAATGGTTTTGGGCAGAAGAGAAACCTCAATCTGTTCCCTGAACTCATAAATTTCAGTGATTTCTTTAAGACTTATATTTTCCGTATAATACCCACGATTGGGTTCATGGCGTACAAGCCCCTGGAACTCCAGGCGTTTCAAAGCCTGGATCACCGGGGTGGTGCTCATGTTGAGTCGTTTGGCCAGGTCTCCATAGGAAATTTTCTGGCCAGGTATAATCTCATTGAGAAAAAACATGCGCCTGATACCCATATAGGCTTCCTGGGTATAATCTTCCTTTGATTTTTTCTTATTCTGTGCTCCCATGCAGCCTAGATATAACAAGATTTTAACAAAATCAATTAAAATAATAACAAAGGCCTGCTAAAGGCTTATATGATTGAATTTCATTCATTTATTGCTTGACAAGCCCAGAGACAATCTATAAAAAGACGGTAAATATGATCAGATTTTTGATCATATTTTTTTACAAATTAAAAAGGTTCCCAACCAAGGAGATGCTAAAAATGGCTTTATCATTTATGGAAGGCAATGAAGCCGTTGCCAGAGGAGCTGTTGCTGCAGGGTGTAATTTTTTTGCCGGTTACCCCATCACACCAGCCACTACGATTTTTAATAACATGCTCAAGATGCTGCCACCCAGGGGCGGAATCTGTATCCAGGGAGAAGACGAAATCGCTTCCATGGGCTATTGCATGGGTGCTGCCATGGCCGGTAAAAAAGTATTGACTGCCACATCAGGACCTGGCATCAGTCTCTATTCCGAGCAGATATCCTTTGCAATCGGCAGTGAAATTCCCCTGGTTATTGCAGATGTGCAGCGTCTTGGCCCTTCCACCGGGTCTGCCACACGGGGTGCTGACTCTGACATCCAGTTTTTAAGATGGGGCTCCACCTCGGGAGTGCCCGTTATTGTTCTGGCCCCCAGGGATGCCCTGGACTGCTATATTTTGACCATACAGGCCTTTAATTATGCAGAAGAGTTTAGGTGCCCTGTATTTATTGCATCCAATAAGGAAATCGGCATGACCAAAGAAAGCTTTGAACTGGAGAGCTTTGACCTGGAAGGGATCAGCCTGCCCCCACTGGTTGAACGTACCCTGTATAAAGGAGACAAGTATCTTCCCTTTGAAGCCGTGGCTGATAAAGCGCCTCCATTTCTGCCCATTGGCGGGAAAACCCTGGTAAGGCAGACTTCATCCACCCACGGACCCGATGGATATATCACCATAGATCCTGAAGTGATAGCCCAGAACCAGCAGCGGTTGAGAACTAAGATTCATTCAGCAAGGGAAAGGATCTCCCTGTATGAGGAAAATATCCTCCCTGATACTGACACTCTGATCATCAGTTATGGAATCACTTCACGGGCAGTTGAAGATGCAGCAAAGATTCTTGCAGAAAAAGGCAAACCAGTATCCACACTTTCCCTGAAAACCCTGTGGCCCGTACCGGAACAGGCACTACTTTCTACAGCTTCCCGTTTCAAGCGGGTGGTGGTGATTGAAATGAATCTGGGCCAGTATATCAATGAAATCCGCAGGGTTCTCTGCGGGAAAATCATTGATTTTTACGGACAGATGAACGGGATACTGATAGCACCGTCCAAGATAATGGAGATTGTTGAAAATGGAGGTCATGGAAAATGAATAGCTTTTTAAATAAAAACCGTCCCCTGGTATTCTGCCCGGGATGTACCCATGACCGAATCACCAGAGGGCTGGATCAAACCCTGATCAACCTGGGACTTGATGCGGACAATACCGTTATTGTAACGGACATAGGTTGTTCCGGTCTCTTTGACACCTTTTTTAATGTACATGCTCTCCACGGAGTCCATGGTAGGGCCCTGACCTATGCCTCGGGGCTGAAACTTGCGGATCCCAGTCTTAACGTCATCGTTACCATGGGAGACGGAGGTCTTGGTATTGGAGGCGCCCATGTACTGGCTGCCTGTCGTAAAAACCTGGATATTACCCTGATCATTCTTAATAATTTCAATTTTGGCATGACAGGGGGCCAGTATTCAGCTACCACACCCAATGATGCTGTGGTTGGATCTGAATTTCTCAACCAGGCGGAAATTCCCATTGACATCTGCAGTGTTGCCAAAAGCGCCGGCGCCACCTATGTGTCCAAATGTTCAGGCCATGATAAAGAACTGGCCCAGGAGATTGGAAAGGCCATTCTCCACAAAGGATTTTCTGTTGTGGAAACCCTGGGAATGTGTACAGGCCGATACACCAAGCGCAACCAGCTTACTCCCAAGGTCATTGATCAGATGATTCAGGACCAGCCCGTTGAGGGCGGGGTGGTTGAAAAAAACCAGCGGCCTGAGTATGGTGAGTTATACCGAAAACTTGCCCGGGAAAAAACCCAATTCCCCCAACCCATGACCATTGAAAAAGAATTTGATCTTACAGATCCCCAGCGCCATGAAGTGGTAATCCTGGGAAGCGCTGGAATGCGCATTGTTACGGCCGGGGATATTGTCTGCCATGCAGGAATGAGTGCCGGCCTAAACGTATCCATTAAAAATGACTACAATATCACCGTGCTCAGGGGACAATCTGTTTCTGAAATCCTTTTATCCCCGGAAAAAATTGGTTACACAGGCATTGAATCACCAACTGTTGTTCTGGCTCTGAGCGATGAAGGGGTGCAGCGCAGGCATAAAATTTTCAAAACCCTGTCTTCTTCCACCTTTGTACTCAAGGAAAAAAGTGTGGCCATTCCGGAGACTCCAGCCTTTGTAGAAGAAATTGATTTCAAGGAATTCAAGATCAAAAAACAGGACTGGGCACTGGCATCCCTGGGTGTTCTGGCAAGGGAAGAAAGAATATTTACCAGGGAGATGCTGAAATTTTCATTAAAATCCCATTTCAATGAAAAGGTTTACAACTTGGCCATGGAAACTGTTGAAAAAATGTATTAAAATAGTATTCTCGCACAAAGCCCCAAAGACACGGAGTTTGCAGTTACCTCTTTGTGCCTTATCATAGTATCTTGGTGTCTTTGTGCGGAATCATAAGGAGAATGCATTATGTATGGATGGAGAGGAAAACTTCTCAGAGTTAATCTGAGTACAGAAGAGATCATTGTGGATTCCCTTGATCCCAAGGCTGCCAAAGACTATATCGGTGGCAGGGGCCTTGGTATTTATTTATTGAACAAAGAGCTTGATCCCTGCTGCGATCCTTTGTCACCTGAAAATATGCTGGTCATGGCCACGGGTCCTTTGACCGGCACAAAGGCCCCCACAGGAGCCAGGTACATGGTAATGACAAAGTCCCCCCTTACCGGGGCAATTACCTGCTCAAATTCCGGGGGGAAATTCCCAGCTGCCTTTAAGCACACGGGATTTGATGCTGTAATCTTCACAGAAAAAGCTGCCAGGCCTGTTTACCTGTTCATTGAAAATGATAAGGCCCAGTTAAAACCAGCAGAACATCTCTGGGGAAAGACCACCCATGACACCACAGATGCCCTGGTGGCTGAAACCCATGATAATGCCAAGGTGGCCTGTATTGGTCCGGCCGGTGAAAACGGGGTTTTATTTGCCTCGGTCATGAATGACAAGGACAGGGCAGCAGGCCGGTCCGGGGTGGGCACGGTCATGGGGACCAAGAACCTCAAGGCAGTTGTGGTCAACGGGGACCAGAAAGTTCCCCTGGCCGATGAACAAGGATTTAAGGCAGTCACTAAAAAATTCGGGGATGCCTTTCGCAAGGCTGCCAAGGACAACCCCCCTCCCCTGAGACTCCACGGCACGGCCGTGACAGTTATGGCCACCCAGAACTATGGGGTTCTGCCCACCAAAAACTGGCAGCAGGGAACCTTTGACAATTGGGAAAAGATCCATGGCGAAACCCTGACGGAAAAATATCTTGTCTCCAACTCAGCCTGTTATTCCTGCCCCATTGGCTGCGGCAGGAAAACCAAAGTTGAAGAGCCTGGATTTGAAGGTGAGGGAGAAGGCCCTGAATATGAAACAGTATATGCCATGGGCTCAAACTGCATGGTGGATAACCTGGCAGCAATAACCAAAGCCAATTACCTGTGCAATGAATACGGCATGGACACCATTACCATGGGTGCCACCATTGCCTGTGCCATGGAGCTATATGACATTGGCTGCCTCACAAAGGACGATGTGGGACAAACCCTGGAATGGGGAGATGCCCATGCCCTGGTAGAATTGACAAAACAGACTGCATTGAAACAGGGCTTTGGAGAACTTCTGGCCCTTGGAAGTTATCGTCTGGCAGAAAAATTCAAACGACCCGAGCTTTCCATGGTTTCCAAAAAACAGGAATTCCCGGGCTATGATCCCAGGGGGTCCCAGGGCATGGGCCTTGCCTATGCAACTTCTCCCATTGGCGGTTCCCACATGCGCGGCGATCCAGCCTATTTTGAACTATTGGGAGTTCCCACGGTCATTGACCGTCTGGAATGGAAAGGCAAAGCCAATCTGGTCAAACTCTGGCAGGATTTTTTCTGTGTAATTGATGCAGCAGGGCTATGTGTTTTCTATTCCGTCAGGAATCTCAGCAACCTGGAACTTGAAATTCTTCCCACAGGTATTCTGGAACTTATAAATGCTGCAACAGGGGCAGACTATACCCTGGAAGAACTGGCCCGGGCCGGAGAGCGCATCTCCACTGCTGAACGTCAATTCCTGGTCAAGGCTGGATTCTCCAGAAAAGACGACTCCCTGCCGCCAAGGATGACAAACGACCCATTACCCGACGGCGGGTCCAAGGGATCGGTCTGTCACCTTAATGAGATGCTGGACGATTATTATGCCCTCAGGGGCTGGTCCAATGATGGCATTCCCAGCCCTG
>JAOZST010000310.1:0-2568 GCA_029939535.1 Desulfobacteraceae bacterium
CAGGGCTGAAGCAAAAACCTGGCCGGTTGCTTTGGAATTATCTGCCACACAACGACTAAGGATAGATCGTGTGAGGAACGAACCACGATCTTATCCAGTGTTGAACAAGCCCGGCGACGATAACCAACCAAGGCTCATCTATATGAAAATATCTTTTTTTGAATGTGGATTGGAAATGAATTCTGGATAATATAGATCTGCGGCAAGACGCAGATGTAGCATTGCCCTTCTTGGACTTTTCAAGAGAATCAGATTATATCATGATGCTGTCCACCTCCTTATAATGTTTGAAACTGGCCCCTGCCTTAACTTTTTCTATCCAGCGCCAGCTGGTTGTACTCCGATAAATATCATCTGTGCCGCGCAATGCGGGCATTTAAAAGCTGGTTTTGAACGGGGTGCTATATCCATGATTTTGACGTGGAGAATAAGCTGAATCAGATTGAGGATTTTTTTGGCATTGCCGTGAAGAAACCCGTAATCTCTTGTTCTGCGGAACCCCCGGGGCAGAACATGACGCAGGATAAGACGTAGAAAGTCTTCTCCTTTGAGGGTTCGATGGCGTATCTTCCCGGTTTCACTTTCAACGTACCTGAAGGTTATCCGTCCGTTTCGATTGGTAATGATGTTACGTTCGCTGATTACTCCACGATACAAATACTTGGAAAGATACTTCAGGGCGCTGATGCCGCTTCCTACCCGGGTACAATTCACAACCCATTCCGGGCGGACACCCTTGGGAATCGGACAACCTTCTTGGTTTAATCCATTGAGGAACCGTGCACGGAAAACTTTGGCAAGGGCTTTTTGATTAAACAAGTATTTCCCTTTTTTTTTCTTCCATTGGCCCCTGGATTGATCAACACCGCCAGCTGGAACAATCACATGGATATGCGGGTGATAATCCAGCTTTCTGCTATGAGTATGAAGGACCATTGTCATGCCGATTTCAGCACCAAGATGCTTGGGATTTAGGCCAAAATCCTTCAACGTGCCGGATACACATGAAAACATCAGGGAATAAAGCGTTCGCTGATGGTTGTATACCACAGTCCTGAACTCAAAGGGCAAAGTAAAGGTCACCATGAAATATTGAACAGGAAGCAGTTTTTTTTGTTGACGATCGATCCATTGACTGGTTTCATGGTTCTGGCAATGGGGGCAATTACGGTGCCCGCAGGACATCGGGTACGATTGTATGTGATCACAATTCGGGCATCCCACATAGACCTGGCCTGCATCGGATGTACGGCAGGAGCGCATGGTATTCAAGGCCTGTATTTGTCCAGGTAGAGCCGTATCCCCATAGCGGGCTAAAAAGGAATCATAGTATTCATCAATGATGTGAGCCAGTCTCATGATCACACCTTCCAAAAGTCTACATGAATCGTGTTGATCAAATCATTGATGGCTGTCATGCTGCTTTTTTCCGTGACGCCGGTGAGATGGGCGTATCGGGCTGTTGTTTCGGGGCGGGCATGGCCGAGAAGGGCCTGAATGTGACGAAGGCTCAGGCCCTTCTCAAGCAAATGAGTGGCATAGCAATGACGAAGGGTGTGTATGGAGACTTTTTTTTTATGCCGCATTCAGTAACCAGAACCCGCATGGCCTTCTGGACGCCGCCTCGGTCCATGTGGGTTGTTGCCTTTCGAATGGTTTCAGGTGATCCTTTGACGTTCGGAAAAAGCAGTGTGGGGTGTCGGTGCTTCTTCCAGAGTTCTCGTAATCCGGTCAGCGTGAGATCCGGCAGGGGCACCATCCGGTCTTTATGGCCTTTCCCTCTCCGAATGTGAACACGTTTACGCGAGGCATCAATATCTCCTACTTGAAGGTTCAGGGTCTCTCCCAAACGGAGTCCCATGGAATAGGTCGTCAGCAGAAAGACCCGGTAACGCAGTTTCCGGGTTGCCTTGATTAATTTTTCAACCTCGGCAGGGGTAAGGATATCTGGAATTGTTTTAACCTGAGGAGGTTTTACGATATTCACCCATTCCCACTCCTTTTTCAAAACAAATTTCCAGAAATGCTGAAGTCCACTGCGATCAATTTTTACCGAACTCCATGAGTGAGTCGTCACCAGATCGGAAAAATAATCTTCAAGCTGTTCCGGTTTGAGTTTGTCTGGGCAGCAGTCAAAATAGTCCCTTACCCGACGGATGGAGCGGGAGTAGGCATCAATTGTGCTTTTCGATTTCCCTTGAAGTTTCAGGGTCTTTAAGTGGCGTTCATAAAACTTGTTAAAACGTTTTGCTTCGCATTGTTTCATGGTAGACTCCTTGCTAATTTAATGAATTATACAGTGCCCTAAGTGGACACATTCAAGAGAGTATACCTTATTTTGAGTTTTTCTGCCGCGGTAGCGGCTTCGTTCAACGATGATTTGAAATATTCGCTATTTGCCTTTTTAAATTTTTATTCTTGGGAGTAGTTTGGGAGGATTCGAATGAGTTTATATACAGATAAATACATTTCCTTTATTATCAATAATTATCAAGACATTGAAGCATTGATTGAAATTTATAATCATGCAAAGGCTAATATTCCTTCTTTGATAGATAGGGAAATGAA
>JAOZST010000144.1:0-1229 GCA_029939535.1 Desulfobacteraceae bacterium
TTGATCCCGGGCATATTATTCAAATTTTAAAGCGGGCGCTGACAGATACTCAAAAGGGCCTTGCCAGGGCTGAAGAGAGTTTTTCCCTGGAAGCACTTTCACACATTGCCAGGGTGTCTGAAGGGGATGCCCGCATTGCCCTGACCAATCTTGAAGCTGCAGCCCTGCATTTTGGTCCGGGAAAAATTATTTCAGCCCGGGACATTGAAAAGGCCATTGAAAAAAAATCTCTTTTATATGACAGGGCTGGTGAAGAACATTATAATTTGATTTCAGCGTTTATCAAAAGCCTTCGGGGTTCTGACCCGGACGCAGCCATATACTGGCTTGAAAGAATGCTTATGGCCGGGGATGACCCCTATTATATGCTCAGGCGGATGATTAGGTTTGCAACCGAAGATATTGGCCTGGCCGATCCCGGGGCCTTGACAATGGCCCTGAATGCAGGCGAATCCTTTAGAATCCTGGGCCGTCCCGAAGGAGACGGTTCCCTGTTCCAGGCTGCTGTATATCTTGCCACCGCCCCCAAGAGCAATGCGGTTTATTCAGCCCATAAGGCTGTAAAGAAGGCGGTTGAAACAACCGGGTACCAGTCCGTGCCCCTGCATATTCGCAATGCCCCCACGTCTCTGATGAAAAGCATGGGCTACGGTAAAGGATATAAATATGCCCATGATCATAAGGATGGGTATATACCCCAGTCATACCTTCCTAAGATCCTGGAAGACCAGCGGTTTTATTTTCCCGTTCAAAGGGGGTATGAAAAAATCGTAAAACAGCGGCTTGATGCCTGGCTTGATCTAAAGAATAAGAGTTGAAAAAATAAGGCAGAAAACAGGTGCTGATCAGTCAGTATCTTTACGGAATCGGGTAATTCTGGCCAGGGCCAGATCATATTCGTTCCATCCATCCAGATAGGTGCTCAAAGCTTCCCTATAGTGGTGAGCAGCCGTTTCTTTGTCCCCATCACCTTCGGCCCAGAGACCCAGGGCTGTCTGGAGGGTGATTAATTTTTCCGGATTGTTGCCGGCAAGTTTTACAAGATCTTTTTCAGGAGTTCCCAGAACAAGGTTTTTGCTTATAATCCTGTACCAGGGATCCAGGGTATGGGCCTGGAATTTTTTAAGGTTTTCATTTGCTTTTCCGGGGGTGGTTGTGAATTTGAGAATTTCTCCTCTCAGCAGCCCGAGGCTGAGGCTCAGAGCGGTTTCCCTGCAGGGTCTGGAAAA
>JAOZST010000144.1:1329-2961 GCA_029939535.1 Desulfobacteraceae bacterium
ATGGAGCATGAGTTTGGATATGGTGTTTTCTCCTTCAATGGAAATCACCTGGGAGAAAAGGTCACGGCTCTTGTCCATATCATTGCTGCAAAAATGGAGCACAGCAGCAGTAAAGAGCAATACAGGATCATTGCTGGTTTTAAGCATGGTATCGGTCAGGGAGGCTGCCTCTCTGTATTTATGTTCCAATGCAAGGGCAAGGATGTCTTTTAATTTTATATCCAGGTTGAAATCCAGAATTCCATTCCATTTTGGCTGGCCTGCCTTTAGCTTTTCAACAAATTCTGCCGGTCTTGCAATGGGAAGGATCAATCCGAAATCTGACAAAGGGGTATGAATGGGAATATAACTTGTTGTCTGGTCCGTGACCACGCCGGATGCAATGCCTAGGACCCGGCCCCTGGAATTTACTGCCGGTCCTCCGCTGTTTCCCTTGTAAATGGAAGAATCCACCTGGATGATTTCCTTGGAGGTCCGCCTGACATGTCCCCTTGTGATGCTGGCGTTAATATGGTCATACTGGGTTCTGTTCCCAAGGGGGAAGCCCAGGATGATCACAGGTGAAAGACGCGGGATATCTTCCGCGTCAACCTTGGTTTCCAGGGGAAGGGGGATGCGGTTTTCAGGAATTTTATCGATTTTTAATACGGCAAAATCATGTTTAAAGGGAGAATTAATCCTCTCTCCTGTTTTGCTTGAGGCCCTTGGCACTCCAACAATACGCAAATTGCTTTTGCCATCGGACCTGAAGGCAGATGGCAGGTAATAGGAATCAGACAGCTCCGGGCTGTTTCTCAGGGCAGGCAGGCGGTTAAAGGCTTTTTCCCCTTCAAACCATAGGAACATGCGATGCTCAAATTCAAGATTTTTTCCCATGAGCCTATATTGATTAAAAATATTGAAAAGGGTTGTATCTTCAAGCCAGGGGCAGGCAACATGGCGGTTGGTCAAAAGATATCCCTGCTTGTCCACCAGAAATGCAGTTCCCTCTACCTTGTTTTCATACACCACCTGATTTGATGAATCCCTGAGGCAGTATTCCACCATTAAAAATCCCATGGAATCTGCATAGGATTCAATAAAATCTGAAAAAACCATTTCTTTTTTATTTTTTTTGAAATCCATATAAAACCATGCGGCAGTATACATGGCAACAATTCCAACAATAATAACAAGAAGAAAAATCACCATGCGTTTAAACCAGTTTAATTCCTTGAGCAGTTTTGGCATTCTTTTTTTCGGATGATGATGAAGATCTGAATGGGGAATTCTGTCCAGTATCCGGGAAAGGACCGCTACTACCCTGGCCATTGTATGGGGTCTTAAGTCAGGGTCATCGGACAGCATTATTTTAATCAAAATCCCAAGTTCAGGATCCAGACCTTTGATTTTGTCCACCTTTGATGAAAAATCCTTGAGGTTGTGGTCGGCGGTCAATAATTCAATGAAAATTTTACCCAGTGACCAGATGCTGGTGCGAAAATCAATGGCCCGGTTATTTATTATATCGGGGTGGCAGGTTAAAAGCTTCTGGAGCATGGGGCCGTGGTGGGTTGCCCTTGCATCTAAAAACCTGGATAATTTATAATTGATTTTTACGCTTAAATCCCTGGTTTTATCCCTGGGGATCAA
>JAOZST010000144.1:3061-7810 GCA_029939535.1 Desulfobacteraceae bacterium
ATCCACTCCAGACTGATCAGTAAACAGCCGTATACTCACCGGTGTCTTGCTGTTTTTTTTAAGAGCCCGGCATACAATGGAGGAACGGCCTTCATGGATGATTTTCTGGATTTTATTTTATAGTCATCAATGGACTTCATCCCGGCAACAAGGTGGCTGCCGCATGCCGGGCATGTTGTAATTTTCTGGGCGATAATTTGTCCGCAGGAGGTGCATTGTTTCATATCAGACCCCCTTTGCATTTTTTATAAGTTTGCCGGGTGATTCCTGGTAAACCAGTGCTTGCCTTATAATATGAGGCCTTTATATTAAGATAAGATTTATTGGGATTATAGTCAAGAAAGAGCTGGTAAAATGAATTGGTATTTAAAATAAACCAATGGTCTGTTTGCTTTTCAGGTCAAATTTAAGAGTTATTGATTCTCCCACCATGTTTTTGGATGACAGGGTTTGAAAAATTTCCGGGTCAGGTAATGTCTTGGCAATGAATCTTAATCCTTTGGTGGTTCTTCCATAGAGGACTGCATAGGCAGGAGATTGGTCATGGTTATAGATAATTGTATAGGTTTCAATTATGCCCCTGCCAGAGGCCTGGTCGTCAATCGTAAGGGGAGTCGGACCAGCCAGATGGTTTTTGTCATCCTCAAGATCATTGGTCTCAATACTTTTCATTGGAGGCATGCTGGAGTAGATTCCAGCAGCATGTTTGTACATAAACCATCCCAGGGCAGTGACAAGGCCGGTTTTTTTCTCGCCCTTGCTGATCATATCCACAAGGGTGGCAATGGCATGGAGATTGTAATTGTTGCCAGGCCCTCCGAAAAATCCCAGGCCTCCGGTGAGGGTGAGGGGTCTTGGATCATTTTCCTGTAGGTTCATCATTTTCCTGGCAATGGAGACAGCACAGGGAAAGCAGGAATAAAGATCAAAACACTCAATATCCGAAATATTCAGTCCTGACCGGTGCAAAGCTTTTTCAACGGAGGCTTTTAAGGGAGGGCTTGATGTGAAATCCGACTTCTGGATCATGAACCGCTGTCGGTCTTCTGCATAACCACCCCCAAGAAAATAAACAGTCTTCCTGTTTATATTAGAATGTTTTTTTGCAGCCTCCCCGGACATGAGTATCACGGCAGCGCCCTGATCCACTGTGACAAAGGCGTTCATAAATTTATTATAGGGAAAGGCAATGGGGCGGTTATGAAGGCCAGGGGTAATGATTTCCCCTGGGGTCCGGATTGTTTTGCTCCAGGAATGGGGGTGGCTGGCCGCCACCTGGCTGAAGCCTGACCACAGGCTGGCCACCTTGTGCATATATTCGGTAATGTCCAGCCCGGAAGCTGCCCACAGGGCTGTCTCAAACAGAGGAAATCCCTGCATGGGATGTTCAATGCCGTAAAAATTTTCAAGGGGAGTGGACCCAGCAGCATCATCACCGGAATAGTCCTGGGGGATACCCTGCAAAAGTGAACTGCCAAAGTTATTGCCATGTTTTTTATTATTTTCAGGACTTTTATTATTTACAGATCTTGGGACATAGGCTTCAGCTCCCACCACCAGTACAGAATCAAGTTCATTTCTGGCTATCATTCCTGCGGCTTTGTTGATAAGGGTCTGGGGGGAATTCCCACCAATTTTTGAGGTGTGTATGAATTTTGGTGAAGCTCCCAGCCGGGCAGCCAGTTCGGTTCCAGGCGCCTCATAATGGGTGCTCAGGCTCTTTACCACCATAATGCCGTCCAGCCGTGTCAGAGCGCTGGGGTCTGCAAGTCTTTGCCCTGCTTCCAGGGATGCCTCTATCATCAGTCCCATGGGGTCCTTTGGAGTATATTCTATCTCTTTGGGCTGTGTGACCTGGCCCCATCCTGCAACAACAATAGTTTTCATCAGGCATATCCTTTTCAAGCAGCAGCGATATGGGAATATTGGATAATTCCTTGTTTTTTGTCTGTCTGTCTGCTATGGCTTTTACATTATTATAGTTATAATGTAACTGGTAAACAAAGATAAATCAATATGAATGGAGGCGTTAAATGAAAGATGTTGTTATTGTAAGTGGTGTTAGGACTCCGGTTGGTTCTTTTGGCGGTTCACTGAAAAGCGTTCCTGTTGTTGAGCTGGGTACCTGTGTAATGAAAGATGTTTTGAAACGTGCTGGATTGAGGCCTGTGGTTGATGAGGCCCAAAATCAATTTTCGCCTGATACTCTTAAGGATCAGGGAGTGATTGATATTGAGAAAAAAGGCTATGACTATGATGAAGGGCTGGCGCCGGTTTTTGTGGATGAGGTGATCATGGGGAATGTGCTCCAGGCAGGCCAGGGGCAGAATACAGCCCGCCAGTCCATGATCGGAGCCGGTATCTCAAGGGAAACCACGGCATTTACTATCAATAAGATCTGCGGATCAGGTCTCAAGGCCATTGCCCTGGGAGCCCAGGCCATCATGACGGGCCAGGCTGATGTGATCATTGCCGGTGGCCAGGAAAGCATGAGCAATGCGCCCATGGCCCTTCTAAAGGCAAGGTGGGGACACAGGATGGAACTTACAGGTCAGGGACCTGTCCATGACCTCATGGTTTTTGACGGTCTCTATGAAATATTCTATGGCTACCACATGGGCCTGACAGCGGAAAATATTGTGGAGAAATACGGAATCACCAGGGAGGAACAGGATCAGCTGGCTTTGCTGAGCCATAACCGGGCCTTTGGTGCGATCCAGGACGGTACTTTTGCCCAGGAGATTGTACCGGTTACCATCCGTTCCCGCAGGGGAGATACCATTGTGGACACAGATGAGCGGCCCATGGAAACCAGCATGGAAAAACTTGGCAAATTACGTCCTGCCTTTAAAAAAGACGGCAGCGTGACAGCAGGAAATGCTTCTGGTATTAACGATGCAGCAGCAGCCGTTCTTTTGATGTCCGAGGAAAAAGCAGATGCCCTGGGCCTTGAAAAACTGGCCAGGATCAAAGGATTTTCCGCAGGTGGTCTGGATCCTGCCTATATGGGTCTGGGTCCGGTTCCAGCTGTGAAGAAAGTATTAAAACAGACCCAAATGACCATTGAAGATATTGATATGATCGAATTGAATGAAGCCTTTGCTGCCCAGGCCATTGGCTGCATGAGAGAATTGAATATTGACGTGGAAAAACCCAATGAACTGGGATCTGGGATTTCCATTGGCCATCCCATTGGCTGTACCGGTGCAAGACAAATGGTCACTGCCATAAATCAGATGAAACGCAAATCCTATTCCACGGGTATAATTTCCATGTGTATAGGCGGTGGAATGGGCATGGCCATGATAATCGAACAATAAGTTTGCCCTTTACTTTGGACCATGAAAATGGTATGAATTATTCGGAATTTTACAGGTTGTTTTAAGATGAGAATAAAAGGTATAAAGAGGTGTTTTTATGGATATTCCTCGTAGATTGGGTGTGTTGATTTTTACAGCGGTTCCCGCCATTGTCGGTGGTGGAATTGTTTACCATTTTTTTGGAAGCTTTGTTCAGGTCATTATTTTTGAGATACTTCTTGTTTTGGCGGCTCTGGGTATCATCAGAAGCTAGAACAGGTGTTTTTTTTATTCGTGTAAAGCCGTATCTGTGCAAAATATATTGCATGCTGCGGCTTTACATGGTTTTTTAGCCTTTTCTTTTTTTTACATTGGTGGAGATATTGGAGCAAAATTTAATTCAGCGGGCAGTTTTTTTCTTTTTTCTTGCGCTGTTTGGCATTGCTATTTTGCTTATGGGCAGATTAATCGCACCTTTTTTTGCCACAATCATACTTGGTATTGTTTCCACTGGAATTTTTAAGCCGGTGTTTAATGGCTTAACCCGGAGATTTTCTCCGAGAATAGCAGCTGTATTGACCTGTGCTATTATTTTTTTTGTAGTCTTTATTCCCGTTGTTTTTTTTGTGGGAATCCTGTCCAAGGAAGCACTTGTGCTTTATACCATGGCCAGGGATGCTGTTTTTTCCAACCAGCTTATCAACTTGCTTGAATCCACCCAGGCCCTTGACAAACTCAATGATCTTCTGGCCAGTGCTGGTGTCGAAAAAGTAGTGTCCTGGAATGAACTCATCGCTCCCATTTCTGAACTTGGAAAACTGGTGGGATTTTCCCTGTTTCAGCAGGCAAGATCCATCACATCCAATGTTTTAAATCTTGTGTTTTATTTTGCCCTCATGATCATCGTGGTTTTTTACATGCTCAGGGATGGGAAAAAACTTATTCAGTATCTTTATGACCTTTCCCCTTTACAGGATGAGCATGATAGACAATTGTATGAAAAATTCAATGACATGGCAGGTGCGGTTCTTATTGGAAACGGTCTTGGCGGGCTGATCCAGGGATGTGCAGGGGGATTGCTTTTCTGGTTTTTAGGCTTTAATTCTCCCTTTTTATGGGGAGTGATCATGGGGTTCCTGGCCTTTCTTCCCATTGTGGGAATCGGGATTGTACTCATCCCCACAGCTGTGTTCCTGATGCTGAAAACCAGCATTGGTATGGGTATCTTTGTGTTGGTATTTTATGGAATTCTCTCATGGGGCATTGAGTATATTTTTAAACCCAAGGTGGTGGGGGATCGGGTTGCCATGCACCCGCTCATTGTTTTTTTTGCCATTATAGGCGGTTTAAAAGTCTATGGTCTTTTGGGGATTATTTATGGACCTTTGATAGCCACCTTATTTCTAACCCTTGCAGATATTTATTTTTCAAGTTTTCAATCCATGGTTGA
>JAOZST010000144.1:7910-9700 GCA_029939535.1 Desulfobacteraceae bacterium
CCAGGAAAAGTTGAACCAGGGAAGGTTGAACCCGGGAAAAATATTTGAGCATGCAAACGGGTTTAAAGAAAATTAATTTGGAGTTGTAACTTTGATGATTCAAACAGACAATACTATGACCAGTATCGAGAAGGAAATGAAACAATCCTATCTCGAATATGCAATGAGTGTTATTATCGGAAGAGCTCTTCCCGATGTCAGGGACGGGCTTAAACCTGTTCATCGCCGTTCATTGTATGCCATGCAGCAGGTACGGAATGACTGGAATAAACCCTATAAAAAATCTGCCCGCATTGTCGGTGATGTCATGGGTAAGTATCATCCCCATGGTGATTCTGCTATTTATGATACCATTGTCCGTATGGCCCAGGATTTTTCATTGAGATATACCCTGGTGGACGGCCAGGGAAACTTCGGGTCAGTGGACGGTGATTCTCCGGCAGCAATGAGGTATACGGAAATCCGCATGCGCAAGCTTTCCCACCAGATGCTTGCAGACCTTGAAAAAGAAACAGTGGATTTCATTCCTAATTATGATGAAACCCTGGAAGAACCAGCTGTCTTGCCAACCAAGTTTCCTGCTCTGCTTGTTAACGGGTCTTCGGGAATTGCCGTTGGCATGACCACAAATATACCTCCCCACAATATCAGGGAAGTCATTGATGGGCTAAAGGCTCTCATAGATAATCCCGACATTGGTATCCGAGAACTGATGGAATATATACCAGGCCCTGATTTTCCAACCTCTGGTCATATCTACGGTACCAAGGGAATATACGAGGCCTATAGCACGGGTCGCGGCATTATTACCGTCCGTGCCAGGGTTGAGGTTGAGGAAAACAAAAAAACAGGCCAGGAAACCATTGTTGTTACAGAGCTTCCCTACCAGGTCAACAAGGCAAAGGTAGTGGAAAAAATAGCCGAACTTATGCGGGATAAGGTGATTACAGGTGCTTCCTTTGTCCGGGACGAATCAGATCGTGATGGCATGAGAATAGCGGTTGGTCTCAAGCGGGACCAGTATGCGGAAGTGGTGATTAATCAGCTGTACAAGCATACAAATATGCAGACAAGCTTTGGTATTATTTCCCTGGCTGTTGTCAATAACCGGCCGGAACTGCTGACCCTTAAAGAGATTCTTAATCATTTTATTACCCATAGAAAAAATGTGATTATCCGGAGGACCCGGTTTGATCTTCGCAAGGCCGAAGAGCGGGCCCATATCCTGGAAGGCTTGAAAATTGCCCTGGACAATCTTGATCAGGTGGTGGCATTGATCCGTGCTTCCTCTTCGCCGGAGGAGGCAAAAAACGGCTTAATAGAAACCTTCAGCCTCACATCCATCCAGGCCCAGGCCATACTTGACATGAGGCTCCAGAGGCTTACCGGCCTGGAAAGGGAAAAAATAAATACAGAATATAATGCCCTGCTCAAGGATATTGCCTGGTTTAACGAGATTCTTTCCAGCGAAACCGTGGTTAAAGGGTTAATCAAGGATGAGCTCATTGAACTTGATGAAGAGTTCGGTGATGCCCGTCGTACAAAAATTGTTGAAAGTACTGCAGCCATCAGCATTGAAGATCTGATTGCCCAGGAGGACATGGTGGTGACGGTGAGCAGGAGCGGGTATATTAAACGAAATCCCATCACACTTTATGCAAGCCAGCACAGGGGTGGCAAGGGCAAGACTGCCATGGGAACAAAATCAGATGATTTTGTAGAGCATCTGTTTGTTGCCTCCACCCATGCCACGTTTTTGTTTATTACCAATTTTGGAAAGGTTTACCAGT
>JAOZST010000145.1:0-9682 GCA_029939535.1 Desulfobacteraceae bacterium
CAGGTCCAAGGCTTGGGTCCATTTCATACCCCACGGAGTTTCTGCCCATTGCCATTGCCGCGGCCATGGTGGTGCCGGTACCCAGAAATGGGTCCAGCACCTGGTCTCCCTTGACAGAATACATGTTGATCAGGCGCAGGGCCAGCTCAAGGGGATAGGCTGCACTTCTTTTCCGGGCTGTTTTATCCGCCAGGGACTGGACTGTCCCTTTGATATCAAACCAGACATCTGAAAACCAGGCATTGCGTTCTTCCCAGAACAGAGCGCTTTGCCTGCGGTTTATTTTGTCAGCCTCTCTGGTAAATTCCCTTTTGCCGCCTTTTCTAAGAATCAGGACATATTCGTGTTCCAGGGTGACATAGGCTCCGGCAGGCAGCATGCCTGATCCCATGAATTTATTGGGGGCATTGGTCTGTTTCCGCCACAGGATACATGGCAGGTTGGAAAATCCAATTTTCTGGGTGGAGGTAAGAATTCTGGCATGGTTTGTATAAAGGGAAAAATTTTCCTTTATGGTCCTTGTGGCATCCCCGATATTGATGCAGGCAAATCCGCCGGGTTTCAATACCCGGTAACACTCTTCCCAGATGGAATCCAACACCTGGTGCATGGCCTCAAAGGCGCCGTTTCCGTTTCCTTTTGCCAGCAGCTTTTTTATGTTCGGCTGTAAAGAGGCAAATATCTCATCCCACATTTCTATCATGGGATATGGCGGGGAAGTGACCACAAGATCAATACTTTGATCTGCCAGATCTTTCATGGACCTTGAATCGCCGATTATTGGTTTGTGTATTGTTTCCAAAGAAAGATTATTCCTTCCAGCCAAAGGTTTTTTTAACAGCTTTTTTCCATCCCTGGTAAAGGGACTTGCGTTTCAGGTCATCCATGTCTGGTTCCCAGGTGGAATGGACATGCCAATTTTCTTTTAACGCATCTGTATCGGGCCAGAAACCAACGGCCAGCCCTGCGGCATAGGCAGCTCCCAGGGCAGTGGTTTCCGCCACCCTTGGACGGGTAACAGCCACATTGAGAATGTCTGCCTGAAATTGCATCAGGGTGTTGTTGGTCACCATGCCACCGTCTACCCTCAAGGATTTCAGGTCAATCCCTTCCCCCAGGTCAAGGTTGATGGCTTCCACAATATCCTTTGTCTGGAAAGCGCTGGCTTCCAGAACAGCCCTGGCAATGTGGCCCTTGTTGGCAAACTGGGTGAGCCCGGCAATGATACCCCTGGCATCGGATCGCCAATAGGGTGCAAACAGGCCGGAAAATGCAGGAACACAATATACATCTCCATTATCTTCCACAGTGTTGGCCAGGGTCTCAATCTCCGGCGCAGAAGAGACAAGCCCAAGATTATCCCTTACCCACTGGACCAGGGCCCCGGCATAGGCAATGGACCCTTCAAGGGCGTAGACAGCATCCTGGCTGCCTATCTGGTAACCCACAGTGGTGAGAAGACCCTGGTCGGAGAATTTAATGGTGCTGCCCGTGTTAAACAGGAGAAAACAACCTGTTCCATAGGTGTTTTTGGCTTCTCCGGGTTCGAAACAGGTCTGGCCGAACAGGGCGGCCTGCTGGTCTCCCAGGGCGCCACCCACTGTTATTTCTGTTTTAAAAGGGCCTTCAAGGGTTGTTTTCCCAAATGCCGTGGCATGGGATGAAGGAATGATCTCAGGCAAACAGCTTCTGGGGATACCCATGATCTTTAAGATCTTTTCATCCCAGTCCAGGGTATTAAGGTCCATGAGCAGAGTGCGGGAGGCATTGGTCACGTCAGTGACATGATTGCCTTTGCCTGGTCCGCCCGTAAGGTTCCAGATGATCCAGGAATCCATGGTGCCGAAAATGGCATCCCCTTTATCCACTGCTTTCCTGACTTCAGATACATGGTCTATCATCCATTTGATTTTAGGCCCTGAAAAATAGGTGGCCGTGGGAAGTCCGGTTTTGGACCTGAAACAATCTTTCCCATGGACCTTGTCAAGATCCCTGCATATTTCATGGGAGCGGGCACATTGCCAGACAATGGCATTGTACAGGGGTTTTCCCGTGTGCCTGTCCCAGGCCATGACTGTTTCCCGCTGGTTGGTCACCCCAACGGCAGCAAGGTCGTTGCCTGAAAGCCCTGTTTTTTCCAGGGCCTGCCCGATTACGGCCTGGGTGTTTTTCCAGATCTGATTGCCGTCATGCTCAACCCAGCCGGGTTTTTCACAAATCTGGTCATGCTCCATCTGGCTTAGACCAATAATGGACCCGTTTTTGTCAAATATAATAAACCTGGTACTGGTGGTACCCTGATCCAAAGCTCCTAGATATGCCGCCATAAAGAACCTCTACATTTAAAGATTTTTATTGTTAATAATAAGATTGATCCGGATCAAATCGTCAAAATCGTTTAAAGATAAGGTCATCCAGCCTATAGTGTCAATATTTATCTTTGTAAATTTGCAGATAGTTCCATTTACAATTATTTTGGGGTATATGGGAATTGTAAAAGAATTTCCTATAATTGAAGTTGAAATTTGAAAAAATCCCGGTATTCATCTTCCCTGTGGCTGACATAGAGGATTGTGCTGAGGCCTTCTCCGGCTACCTGTTCAAGGAAATTCAGCACAGCCTTTCGGTTTAATTCATCCAGCCCCTGGGTGGGTTCATCCAGAATCAGCAGCTTGGGCACCTTGATCAGGGCCCGGGCAATGAGGACCAGACGCTGGTCTGCATAGCTGAGTTGTCTGAAGGGAGTCAGGGCTTCCCGTGTCAGTCCTGTGCGTGCCAGCCATTTCATTGCCTTTTCCTCGTCCTGGCGGGTGTGTGTCTGGTAAAGACCTATGGAGTCAAACAATCCTGAGATAATGCAGTTCAGTGCATTGCCCGGCACATAATAGTTTCTATGGAGGTCCGGGCTGACAATGCCCATGTTTGTTTTAAGTTCCCATATGGATTCTCCTGTGCCCCTCTGGATACCGAATATTCGCAAATCGTTTTGATAGCAGGCTGGATGGTCTCCAATAATTACCTGGAGCAGAGTGGATTTTCCGCACCCGTTGGGGCCTGTGATCAGGGTGTGATCTCCGGTAAGGACTTTAAGGTCAAGTCCGGTGAACACGGTCTTGTCCCCATAACCAGCAAAACCATTTTTAAGCCGGACCAGTTCTTTTTTTGTTCCGGTGGTTTTTTCAATGGCCGGGTGTGATCCTATTTTGTCATTGGTTTTGTCATTGGTTTTGTCTGTTATGTTCTTTTCCTGGATTAATTCCCTTGCCGATGCCTTGAAATCCGGGGCTCCCTTGACCAGCTTTTTTTTCAGGATATCCAGGACCTGGGCCCTGGGCCCCATAAGTTCCAGACGCCCCCTGGCAAATTGTCCTACATGGGTGCACCAATAAGGGATATCTTCGCTGTTATGTACGGTGATAATCAGCTGGATCCCTCTTTGGTGAAGCAGGTCCAGGGCCTTGTTCAATTCATCACAGCTGGGGGGGTCCAGGCCTTCATAGGGGGTTTGTACGGCCAGACAGGAGATTCCTTTTGTGATCTGGGTCAGGAGCATCAGCTTTCTGGACTGCCCAGTGCTTAACTGTCTGTATCCCTTGTTCATGGAAGCATCCATGGCAAAGGATTTGATCAAGTCTGCATGGCTCTGGGGATTCTTAAGGAATGATCCGGCCAGGGTGCCGGGATCAATTTTGTCCAGAAAGTCTGTATCATCTTTTTTCAATTCAGCTTCGAAAATATCCTGCTGGCGGCAAAAGGAAACAATGCCCATGTTTTTGGGCAGGTCAAGGCGGTCTGCCAGGACTTCTGAGGTTTCCCCGGCCAGAAGGCTGAAAAAGGTGTCAATGCCGGATCGGTTTGTTCCCACAAGGCACCAGGCTTCTTTGGGCCTGGCAATAAGATAATCAATGAAAAGGTCCTGGGACCTGGCGTTTTTAATTTCCATGGCTGGTATTGAAACAGGTTGGGGCTGGTTAGGCAAGGGAAATAAGTCTGGAGACCAACTCATGCATTACCGGCATTGAATATGGTTTTTCTAAAATAGCATCAAAGCCTTTGTCTTCAAGGAGCCAGGGTGTTCCGGACATCCCGATAACCGGGGTTGATTTTTTTATTTGATTCCTTAGATAATCAAGAACCTGATTACCTGAAATACCCGGCATCTTTATATCGGTTATAATTAAACCATATTCATTTTCTTTTATTTTAGAGATCCCCTCCTGGTCATTGGTTGCTGTATCAACTTCATAGCCTTTTCTTTCCAGGCAGGCTTTTAATAGCCGAAGGATGGCTGTTTCATCATCAATTACAAGTATGGGATTTGCTGTCGGGCAAGTTTTCATTTATGATTCCGAGCTTCTTATCTTTATTCCTAACTATGGATCTTTATTCTTGCCCAAAACCGGTTATAGATCAAGAAATTTAAAAGACAAAAAAACAACAGGTTTTCACCAGGTAAAAACTGGTATTAATCACCTTACAATACCCAGATGCCCAAGGCAAATTGATTTTCAGGAAAATTTCATTGGAGATCTCCTTTAAATTGAATCCCATGTCTTGACGAAGACAACTTAAACATGAGATTATGGCATGTTTTTTAAGCTTAATATCAATAAGTTAATTGGATCTGCCATGGTAATTGCCAGAAAAAAAATATATGTGGATGATGTGGTCTCAAGGACCACAGATACCTATGTGGATATCATTGAAAAAAAATTTGGGAAGAAAGTGAAGTTTGAACAGATTAAGTCCTTTGATTTGAGAACATCCTTTGGTCTGACAGACAATGAGTTTCATTATTTTTTTGATCTAATCCACCAGTCAGACCGCCTTCTGGGCTTTGAACCTGTGGAAGGGGCTGTTAAGGCCATGGTAAACTGGGCTGAAGCCGGCCATTGTATTGATATTGTCACGGGCCGACCAACTTCGGCCCTGGAAGTGTCCCTGGAATGGCTGGAAAAACACGGAGTCCCTTTTGATTCCTTTACCATGGTGGATAAGTATAACAGGCCTGGGAATGATCCTGGTATTGCTATTTCAAAACAGGAGCTGACCAGGCGGACCTATGACTTGGCGGTTGAAGATTCCCTGGAAATGGCCATTTTCCTTGCCCAGACCATGGATGTGTTTGTGGCCCTGTATGACCGTCCCTGGAATGCCCGGTCAAAGGATCATGAAAAGGTGAAGAGGTGTTCATCCTGGCAGGAAATCCAGAAACAGGTTGAATGAGTTCATAGGGATGAGGACGCTTACTATGCAACTCCTTATCCAACTTCCTTACCAGTTTTCAGGCATAAGAGAGATTAATGCCCAGATTCCAAAGAGCATAAGAACCGTGCCGGATGCCTTGTTGATAAATTTCTGGAATCTGGTGGTAAGCTTCTGTCCCAGCAGACCAACACCAGAGGCCAGAATCAGCCACCAGACGCAGGAACCTGTGAATACACCAATTACAAGGGTTAGGGCACTAGGGTAGTCTTTGCCAGAAGCCCCCAGGCCCAGGCCTGCAAAAATGGCCATAAAGGCCATAATGGTCATGGGATTGGTCAGGGTCAGGAATAAAGCGGAGAAATAGGAGAATAAATACCCTTTAAAAATGGGTTCCTGTTTTTTTTCTGATGCAGGCCGTTTCAGGGTGGAAAGGCCAAGGCCGCACAGGAACAAGCCTCCAATAAAGAGAATCCAGGTTTGATATTTAAAAAGCAGTCCGGAAATAAAGGCAAGGCCAAATCCAGCCACACAGCCGTAAAAGGCATCTGCAGTGGCAGCGCCGAGACCTGTTGCAAGCCCTGCCCCAACACCGTGGCTCAGGCTTCTTTGAATGGTTAAAATTCCCATGGGGCCTACTGGTGCTGCAATGGAAAAGCCTATCACCATGCCTTTGATAAAATAATGGTATTCCATATGTTTTTCCTGTTAATGTTAAGGTCGCCTATCCGTTCAATGGGGTATAGTTTACCTGATTGGTAATAGGTAAGTACATGGCAGATTATAGTTATTTGCTGGTAAAAAACGTAAAAATAAAGGAAAATTTCCCATGAACCTTAAAATTGAAAAGCTGCTGGACAGCATTGGCAAAGATATTGTTCTGGAGCTCTTTAAAAATGCAAGAATTTCCTTCAGCGCCCTGGGACGGGTTGTGGGTTTGTCCACCCCGGCAGTGACCGAACGGGTGCGGAAAATGGAAGAGGTCGGTATCATCAAAGGATACCATGCTGCCATTAATGGAAATTTGCTGGGAAAATCTGTCATTGCCTTTATACATTTGAACACCCCTGCATCCTTCTATGACAGGGTTAAAGTTCAGGCAAAGCAGCTGTCCCAGGTGCTGGAATGCCACCATATAAGCGGAGAAGATTCATTTCTCCTTAAAGTCATGGTAGCCTCCGTAGGTGATCTTGAACCTCTGGTGGCTCTGTTCAGCCCTTTTGGCCGCACCAGGACCACCATTGTTTTATCTTCTTCAAAGGAGAACAAGCCCCTGCCTTTATAATCGAAAAGGTCCATTATCCACTGCTCTTTTGACTGGTATTGATCCAATGTTATTTATCAGATGTTGTTGGCCGGGTGTTATTTTCCAAAAAAACTGGTATCTTTCGAAAAGAACAGGTATATATCAAATTTTAAATAAAATAGTCCAATTGTTTCAGGAGGATAGGAAAATGAAAAAACTAGGTTTGGTAGGCTGGCGGGGAATGGTGGGTTCTGTACTCATGGAAAGAATGATGGCGGAAAATGATTTTCAGAAAGTCACCCCTATTTTCTTTACCACATCCCAGGCCGGTCTTAAGGCGCCGGATGTGGGTGTGAATGCCCCGGCCCTGATTGATGCCCATGATCTGGATGCTCTCATGGAGATGGATATTATTCTCTCCTGCCAGGGCGGATCATATACCGAGGCAATTCATCCAAAACTTGAAAAAAATAATTGGAAAGGATACTGGATTGATGCGGCATCTACCCTGAGAATGGATGAATCCAGCATCATTGTCCTAGACCCTGTAAACCAGATTGTCATTGAAGAGGGTCTTGCCCGGGGTATTCAAAATTATATCGGTGGAAATTGCACTGTATCCCTCATGCTCATGGCATTGGGCGGATTGTTTGAACATGATCTGGTGGAATGGCTCACCTCCATGACCTACCAGGCAGCCTCGGGTGCAGGGGCAAAAAACATGACAGAACTGGTTTCCCAGATGAGATATATCGGAGACAAGGCTGCCCCTATCCTGGATAATCCAGGTTCCGCTGCCCTGGAACTTGACACAAGGGTAACAGAAACAATCAGGTCCGGAGACTTTCCAACGGACAATTGGGGGGTTCCCCTGGGGGCAAGCCTGATTCCCTGGATCGACCGGGCCATGGACAACGGCCAGACCCGGGAGGAGTGGAAAGGTTTTGCAGAGACCAACAAGATCCTGGGCCGGTCAGACAATTCCATTCCCATTGACGGCCAGTGCGTGCGTATCAGTTCCATGCGATGCCACAGCCAGGCTTTTACCATTAAATTAAAAAAAGAGGTTCCCCTGGATGAGATCAATTCAATGCTGAAGGCCAATAATGACTGGGTAAGGGTGGTGGCCAACAACAGGGAAGAAACGGTAAGAGATCTTACTCCTGCAGCAGTGACAGGAACCATGAACGTGCCCGTGGGCAGGATCAGGAAAATGAACCTGGGAGATGACTATCTGACTGCTTTTTCAGTGGGAGATCAGCTTTTATGGGGTGCTGCCGAACCCCTTCGCAGGATTCTTAATATTCTTCTGTAAATAAAATAATTCTACATAAAAAACAGGCCGGAAAAGATGATTTCCGGCCTGTTTACCTACTTACTATTTTCAGATTTCGTTACTGCATTGAATTAGCTGGCAATGACGCGGGCCATTTACATCAGCTAGTGGCTCAAAGCCAATTGCTAAATGCAAATTCCTATGCAATTGAATTTTTATTTGAACCACCAGCGTTCAGTGTTGTGGTGGCCATCCAGTTCCATATGGGCTGAGACTGGTCCACTGGTTGCAATTTTGCTGGTACGGGCTTCCACAATATTATTAAACATGGGAACAATGGTTCCGCTGTCATTTCTACAGATTTCCTGCATCTCACCATACATCTGTCCGCGTTTGGTATCATCCAGCTCTGCCCTTGCCTCCACCAGGAGTTTGTTAAATTTCTCATTTTTCCAATGGGTATCGTTCCAGGGTGCGCCGTCTGCATAGGCAATGGAGAACATCATATCTTCCACTGGACGTCCTGACCAATAGCACATGCACCATTCTTTCTTGGTCCAGACATTGCTCCAGTATCCATCACTGGGCTCCCGGACTACATTGATCTTGATCCCGGCTTTTTTAGCACTTTCCTGTAATAGCACGGCTGTGTCCACAGCGCCGGAAAAGGCTGCATCTGAAGCGTGAAGATTAAAGGTGTGATCCATCATCCCTGCTTTTTTCATGTAAAATTTGGCCTTTCCCGGATCATAGGCTCTCTGCTCGAGGTTGTCGGCATGGTAGCGGTTTATACTGGAGATGGGATGGTCATTTCCCATCTCTCCGTAACCCTTGAGAATGGTTTTAAGCATCTCTTCCCGGTCAACACAATGTTTTAAGGCCATGCGGACATTGTTGTCATTGTATGGTTTCATATCCGTCATCATGGGAATGGAATAATGCATAAGACTTGGAAGTGCAGTAACATCAAGGCCTTTCATTCTTTTTAAAAGATGGGCGGTTTTTACATCCACCCGGTCAATGACATCCACACGTTTTGTTTTTATGGCATTGGTCCTGGCATTTACATCGGTGATGGCCAGGGTTTCAATCTCATCAAAATGGGCTCTGTCAGCTTTCCAATAATTGGGGTTCCGTTTAGTAAGTGCCCTTACGCCGGGTTCAAAGTTTTCCACCATGTATCCGCCGGTACCGATTCCCTTATCCCATTCTTTGCCCTGGGTTCCGCTGGGAAAGATTCTCAAATGATAATCCCCGATGATAAAGGGAAAGTCAGCACTGCCGTTGGCAAGTGCAAAGGTAATTTCGTATTTTCCATCGGCTTTCATACTGTCGATGCTTTTCAAAATGGGTTTGGCAGCCGATTTAGAGTCTTTTCCCCGATGATGTTCAAGGGAAAAAATAACATCTTCTGCGGTCATGGTTTTGCCGTTGTGGAATTCAACACCCTTGCGCAGTTTAAAGGTCCATTTTTTTGCATCAGGGGTAGAACCCCAGGATTCTGCCAGTTCAGGAACAGGCTTGAAATTATGATCAATTTCCACAAGACAATTGCTCACCTGGGAACAGGTATTAATGGCATGGTTGGCAAACAGGGTTGCCGGATCAATGGAATCAGAGGTGGCACCACCGGTCATGGCCTGCCTGAAAAGTCCTCCTTTTTTGGGGGTGGCTGCCAGGGCATTGCCTGCTAAAAATGACGGGGTTACAGCTGCTGCAATTCCCAGGGCAGAGAGGCCTTTGACAAATTGTCTCCTGGTGATTTTTTTCTGGTGAAACATCTCTGTTAAAATTGATAAATCAGTCATTCTTTACTCCTTCTTGTTTAGTTATTGAAGTTTGGCTTTTGAATCCAATGGTCGAGATCAGGTCATATAAATGTTGAGGCACGCTCATCCAAAAGCCTGTCCAGCCAGTCTGGATCCATTTCAGGTACGGATGCCAATAGTTTGTCT